>JBDKTF010000580.1:0-5265 GCA_039680295.1 Anaerolineaceae bacterium | reverse complement strand
TCCAGCCGGGAGGAAAGGAACTGCCCCACCTTGATCATGACACCGCCCATATCGATTGCCATGGCGCGGAAATTCCGTGCAATGCGCTGCAAACGCTGGGTGCGGTTGCGTTTTCCGGGCGCGTGGATGCCGATGGCGGGCAGGAACATATCCCACCACAACAGGCTGGTCAGCACCCGGGCAAAGAACCACAGAATCCGATTGTAGCGGTGGCGATACATGATTTGATTATAAGCGCTTTCGACTTCGAGGAGATGAGAAATGTCTAATCGTCAAGCGCATCAATGGATTTTGCCGATGTTTCCTGAGGAAGAAACAGCAAAAAAATACCCCGGTTTTTTTGCCGGGGTATCTCTTTTTCCAAATTGGTTTACTGCAGGAAGTTCCAGGGGTTCACTTTGCCGTACTGGTCGCTCAGCATTTCAAAATGCAGGTGCGGACCGGTTGAATTGCCGGTGCTGCCCATGGAACCGATCTGACCGCCCTGGTACACGCTGGCGCCGCAGCCGACGCCCACCACACTGAGGTGCGCGTACAGGGTTTGCCAGCCGTTGCCGTGATCGATGACGATGACATTCCCGTAACCCCAGTCATTCCAACCCGAGTACACCACCACGCCGTTGTCGGCGGCATAAATGGGATATCCCAGATCACCGGCGATGTCGATGCCGAAGTGGTTGGTGGAAGGCGAGTAATCGTAACCCGAAAGGGTGCGGTCGGTGGTCGGCCAGATGAACGTCCCCGTGCCCACCGCGCCTTCGGTGATGACGCCGCACGCGCCGGGACCCTGGATCTTGGCGACGCCCGGGTTTTCACGGGTGATGCGCGGTGCGCTCCAGGTGACGAATTCACGGCTGCCGCCGGGGATCACCAGCATGGTGCCGGCTTTGATGTTGGGATTGGCGTAATCTCCCACGCTTTCTTTGGTGAGGTTGTTACTGGGCCAGTCGATGATGTCTTCAGGGGTGACATGCAGGTATTTGGCAACGCCGTTCAAGCCATCGCCGTCATGCCACTGATAATACACGCCGTCCACCGGCAGAATGTTGAGTTTTTGACCGGGGGTGAGGCGGTGGGGATCATCGCCCAGAATTTCGCTGTTACCCCACAACAAGGTTTCCGGTTTAAGGGCAAACTTCTCCGCGATCGCAAAGAGAGTATCGCCCTTTTGCACTTCATACTGAATGACCTCGAAACGCGGATGCGAGGGCAGGGTGGTGTGCAGATCTGCCAGACGGGTGATTCCTTTGTCGTAATTCACCACGGAGGAAACATCAAAAACGGGCGCTGCCACATCCGCGCCGGATGTGGTATTTTCTTCGGCGGTCGTGGCAGCCGCCACGCTCCCGACATCGGAATGAGCCGCCTTCAGGTAAAAGGTTGCCATGATCCAGATCACGACCAGGAACAGGACAATGGATACCACACTGGCGCCAATGCGCAGTGCAGATTCACCCAGTCCAAGCCGAACGATTTTTTCCCAAAAATTGCTTACCCCCTGCCCCGCTTTGGTTTGAGCCTGATTTTGTTCCGGCTCATTCACTGCGGGGATTTCTTCATCTTGCGAAGGAGGATTGATTGACATTCTTATCCGTTCTCCATTTTTGCATCATAACATAAGCCCCCATGCCGGTCAAGCAGGGGGCTTTGGAGATCAGGACTCGATTGAGTGGTTTTACCCCGATTGGGGGGCACAATGCCGGTCATACCACTTCGATGGTATCTCCCGGTATGACCTCGCCGACATCCCAGACGGGTTGATCCAGTTCACGGGCGCGTTGAAGCAGGTCGTCCACCTGATCTGCGGGTACAGAGAGCAGAAGACCGCCGCTGGTTTGCGGATCGAAGAGGAGCATCTGGTCGGCTTCCTTGATCTCTGGAGCAAAATTAACGTGCTCATTGAAGTACATGCGGTTGTTTGCCGCGCCGCCGGGGAATATCCAGGCATCGGCGAATTTACGTGCGCAGCTTACAAAGGGGATCTGGTTATAATGAAAGCGAATCCCTACGCCAGATGCATTTGCCATCTCCCAGGCATGTCCCAGAATGGAAAAACCGGTGACGTCGGTTCCTCCGCGCAGTGAAAATTCGCGCGCCAATTGTCCTGCCTCGCGATTGAGCCGTTTCATCCAGTTCGTAACTTCCGCCAGATCTTCCGGGGTCGCCTTCTGAAGTTTAATCGCCGTGGTGGTGACGCCAACGCCGAGCGGTTTGGTGAGGATCAGGTGATCCCCAAGCTCCAGACCCGCTTTGGTCAGCGTGCGCTGCGGATGAACCATACCGAGAACGACCAGACCGAATTTGGGCTCCTTATCCTGCACGGTGTGTCCACCGGCGATGACCACACCGGCTTCGCGCGCTTTTTCGGCTCCGCCGCGAATGATCTCGCCGAGAAAATCGGGGGGCAGGTCCGGGGGTAAAGCGGCGATGTCCAGCGCCAGAAAAGGTTCTCCACCCATGGCGTAGATATCTGAAAGACTGTTGGCAGCGGCGATGGCGCCGTAATCATACGGGTCATCCACGATCGGGGTGAAAAAGTCGGTGGTAACGACCAGAGCGCGTTCTTCATCCAGCTTCCAGATGGCAGCGTCGTCGGGAGAATCCAAACCGACCAGCAGATTCGGATAATCGGCTGATTGATAGACTTGACTGATGGGGCGCAGAACCTGCGCCAGCGTTTCCGCATCCAGTTTGGACGCTCAGCCAGCGCAGCTGGATAAGCTGGTCAACCGAATCTGGCGTCCTGAAGGGGAATGTGCAGGTAGGCTCATAGATGGTTCCTCAATAAATGATTATACCGCATGAAGACCGATTCGATGATTTAATCTGGTCTTCCGCGGTCCAGTTTCTTTTCGAACTCCAATTCATCGCGGATGGGGATGCCGTCTTCACCCAGACAAGGAATCTGGGGTTTGAGCTGTCTGGCTTGGTCCACGGCGCCGGGGCGCAGCTTCACCAACCGATACCCTCGTTTTTGATAGAACCGCAGCGCATTCAGATTGTCATTGGTGGTCACCAGCCAGACGCTGCGGCAGCCGGATGCGCGGGCGACTTCTTCCACGGTGATCATCAAGGCTGACCCAATCCCCTGCCCGGGGCGCAGACTATCCAGCGAAACAATCTCGCAGGCGTCTCCGGTGAGACTGTATGTAATCACACCCACGATTTCGCCGTCCATGCGGACGCAAAAACCGGGCAGCCGCGCGGGATGGTAAACGGTTTCATGCACGACCACTTCTTCGCTGCCCCAGTGTGCGCAGAAAAAAGCGGGCAGCCAGAGCTGACCTTCGGGTTGAAGGGGGATGACGTTCATATCCCTGATTCTACCGGATAATGGGGGAAACCGACCAGAAGTTTTTTAACAAAGGTTTTTCTTGACGCTGACTTATCTCGATGCTATAGTAATTTTGCTGATCCCGCATCAGCAAAAAATCCATGGAGGTCGTCGTGAGTATCATCGCATTATTAACGGATTTTGGGCTGCGCGATGGGTATGTGGGTGTGATGAAAGGGGTAATCTGGTCCATCTGTCCGGATGCGCAAATCGCAGACATCACGCATCAGATCGAACCTCAAAACGTACGACAGGGCGCGTTGGCTTTGCAGCGAACCGCGCGGTTCTTCCCGGCTGGCACCGTATTTGTGGCGGTTGTGGACCCGGGTGTGGGTACAGCGCGCCGACCGATCGCTGCGCGGATTGGCGAATATTATTTTGTGGGTCCTGACAATGGTTTATTCTCGCTGGTTCAACAGGCAGCCGAAGCTGCGGGTGAACCGGTGACTTATGTTCATGCCGATCAAAAGGAATACTGGTTGGCAGAAATCAGCCGGGTGTTCCACGGGCGCGATATTTTTGCCCCGGTGGGCGCGCATCTGGCGGCAGGTGTTGCGCTGGAACGCATCGGCACGGTGATCCATGATCCGGCGCAGCTTCATGAGCCACAGCCGCAGCGCCTGCAAAAAGGCGGTTGGCGCGGTGAAGTAGTGGAAGTGGATACATTTGGCAATCTGGCGACCAATATCACCATGAGTCATCTGGATGAGTCGCCCGATGTGCTGGTGCGCATCGCCGGGCAGCAGATTGTGGGTATGGTACGCACCTTTGGCGACCGCGCGCCCGGGGAACTGATCGCGCTGTGGGGCACCGATCGAGACCTGGTCGTATCAGTGGTGAACGGCAGCGCTGCGGAACGCCTGGGTGTGGGCGTCGGCGCGCCGGTGGAAGTCATCCCGATGAGCAAAGCGTGACCGATATGCGTGTAATTTCTCTGACGACTGATTTTGGCGCCGGCGATCATGAAGCGGGCGTGTTGAAGGGCGTGATCTGGCGGATTTGCCCGGATGTAAAAATCGCCGATCTGAGCCATGATGTTACCCGGCATAACGTGCTGGAAGGCGCTCTGCTGTTGGGACGCAGTACGCCGTATTTTCCTGAAGGCAGCATTCATGTAGCGGTGGTGGACCCCGGCGTGGGGACGGTGCGGCGCGGCATGGCGGCGCGGTTGGGCGATCAGTGGTACGTTGGACCGGACAATGGTTTGTGCACGCTGATGTTTCAACGGGCAAAACGCCTGAATCTGCCGGTGGAGATGGCGGCGCTGGAAAACACCCGCTATTTTCTCACCGAGGTGACCGCAATATTTCATGGACGGGATGTATTTGCGCCGGTCGCCGCGCATCTGGCGGCGGGTGCGGCGTTAAAGGATCTGGGCGCGAACATCATGGATCCGGTGCTGCTCGATCTGCCGGAACCCACGCGCACCGGGCACGGCTGGAAAGGGCAGGTGATCCATGTGGATCACTTTGGCAATCTGGCAACCAATATACGTGTGGATCAACTGACGGGTAATCACAGCGGAGTCAGTGTGCGCCTGAGCGGTGTAGAACTGCATGGACTGGCGCAGGCTTTTGGCGACGGTGCACCGGGCAGTCTGGTGGCGCTGGTAGACAGTTCTGGCTGGCTGGCGGTATCGGTGGTGAACGGCAGCGCGGCGCAGCGTCTCAACGCGGGCATCGGTACGGCGGTGGAAGTTGAATTGGAAGCAAGGCAGGATCGCGAATGAGTATGGAACCGGCACTGACCGTTGAAAATCTGTCCTTCCGGTATCACAGCCGCACTGAGATGGCGATCAAGGATTTGTCCTTTTCGGTGTATCCCGGCGAAGTGCTGTTGATTGCCGGGGCTTCGGGCTGCGGGAAAACCACATTGATGCGCTGCATCAATGGGTTAATTCCGCGCACCTACCGCGGCGATATGAGCGGCAG
>JBDKTF010000558.1:0-2685 GCA_039680295.1 Anaerolineaceae bacterium | reverse complement strand
TGATTTTGACCTGGTAAAAGTTACCCCATCTTCATCGTTCTGCCTGCGTGATTGGGGCGCAATAGACCAATGGAATGGTAGCGCAGAAGGAACTCGCGACTATACGAAGCGTGTCATCATCCATCCGGATGACTGGACAAAATTAACTATTCTCGATCCGCATAAAGGCAGTCTGGCGTTAGAATTCACTGCACTTCAAACCATTGTTCACGAAATGAAGCCCCACACGCCGGTTCTGCAAACCATATTCAGCCCAATGGCACAGGCAAAAAACCTGATTGGCGGCGAACAATTACTCGTCCAGATGCGCCAGTATCCCGATGCGCTGCATGCCGGTCTGAAAGTCATCACCCAATCCATCCTTCATTATCTGGAAGCCGCAATGGATCTGGGCATCGATGGTATTTTTTACGCAGTCCAACACGCACAGTATGGATTGCTCACCCCCGGTGAATTCACTGAATTTGGTAAAGCATACGATATGCAGATTCTCGAGGCATGTCGTCCTTTATGGTTGAACATGCTTCACCTGCATGGGGAAAATGTGATGTTTGATGAAGTTCAAACGTACCCCGTCCAGATCATCAACTGGCATGACCGTCAAACACCCCCCTCGCTCAGTGAAGCGCGTCAACGGTTTTCGGGCGTACTTTGCGGTGGTCTGCGGCGCTGGGAATCGCTGGTCCTCGGCACCCCCGAACAAATCACCGCAGAAGCACATGAAGCCATTGAATCAACCCGGGGAACTCGTTTCCTTCTGGGCACGGGTTGTGTTTTACCAGTCATCTCCCCCTATGGAAACATTCAGACTGCCCGACACAGTGTAGAATACTAGTAACAGGAAGGAATTCTTTTGTCAACACCGCGCGTTATTTCAGGCAAAGCCAGAGGCTTGCGTCTATTGGATGTACCCGGCGACATCACCCGTCCGATCACCGATCGTGTGAAGGAAGCGCTGTTCAATATTTTGGGCGTCGACATTGAAGAAGCCACCCTGTTGGATCTTTTTGGCGGCACGGGTGCTGTGGGAATTGAAGCACTGAGCCGGGGCGCTGCTTATGTACGGATCAACGACATGAATCGTGCCGCCATTGAAATCATAAAGAAAAATCTGGCATTTACACGTCTGGAATCAGGTGCCAATGTCACGCGCTCTGATGCCTTTTCGCTCATCAAAATGCCCCCAGACCGCGCATTCGATTACATTTACGTTGCGCCTCCGCAATATAAGGGAATGTGGGCGCAGGCAATGCGTGAACTGGATGCCAATCCGGGTTGGTTGCTGGATGATGGCTGGATCATCGTTCAAATTCACCCGCGTGAGTATGAAGCCCTCGAGTTGAATAATTTTGTGCAATTTGATGAACGTAAATACGGCAGCACCCTGCTGGTTTTTTATCAACGTCCATCAGCTGGTTCCAACTCAACCTCGGAATAATCGACACTAATATGGAAATTCCCCCTCCTGCACAGATCATCGCCCAGGTATTTCCTGGTATTCAATCTGAGGAATCAGATCAATTGATCGCGCACGGCGTGGTGAAAAAATATCCTGCCAATGTGATCCTTTGCCACGAGAATGCACTGGAGGATACTTTCTATATCCTTTTGGATGGCGAAGTCCGCGTCACTAAAACGATTAATGACATGGAAGACCGGCTCTTGAAAACCCTGTCGCCGGGAGGATTTTTCGGTGAGATGGCAATTATTCACAACGCACCCCGTGCTGCGACCGTCTCCACGACCCAACCCACAACTGTGCTCGAAATTCGCAAAGAGGACTTTAACCAGGTTTTGCAGCGCAGCGGGAGCGTCTCATTGACCATGGCGCGTGAAATCAGCCGCCGTTTACGTGAAAATGACCAGCTCGCTGTCGACGATCTTCGCGAACGAGCCGCCCAACTGGCAAGCGCTTACCAGCAGCTCGCCGAACAGGATCTGGCGCGCCGCGAGTTTTTGACAACCATCGCACATGAATTGCGCACACCGCTGACCGTCGCCAGCGGTTTTTTACAGGTTGTTCAAAGCGGCATGTTGGAAGGGGAAGCGCTCAAGGCAGCGCTGGGTACAGTTTCACAAAATGTTCAAAAAATCATTGGTCTGGTCAATGACATCCTGTTTCTACAGGAAATGGACCTCATTCTCGAAAAATTCCAACCGGTTATGATCACCGATGTTCTCCACAATCTGGTGGACGAGCTCCAACCTGCAGCAAATCAGGCACAAACACCCATCAACTTCTATCTACCGGCTGGTTTGCCCGCCATCTCTGGCGACATTAAATCATTAAAACGCGCAATGCACGCTGTCATCGAAAATGCAATCAAATTCAGTCCAGAGGGTGGAGAGATACTCGTTCGCGGATATGCGGAAGAAGACAATTTATTCATCACCATTCAGGATCATGGCGTAGGCATTCCACCCGAAGCACTTCCACGGGTTTTTGAACGCTTCTTCCACCTGGACGAGATCAACGGTCAGCTCTTCGGGGGTGTGGGCTTGGGACTATCGATTGCGCAGAAAGTCATCCATGAACACGCGGGAAACATCCAGATCCAGAGCGCTCTCGGAGAAGGTACCCTGGTGACCATCCAGCTTCCCCGTTCCAATAGCGAAGCACCTCTCAGTTAAGCAAAAACAACGCGCAGCTTTTCACCTTCGTCGTAATAAGACCTTGCAAAGAAA
>JBDKTF010000260.1:0-5661 GCA_039680295.1 Anaerolineaceae bacterium | reverse complement strand
TCAAACCGCGGCTCATCAGGTAGAAGAGCTGTTCTTCGCCCACTTTTGACACAGACGCTTCATGCCCAACCGTCACATCGTTCTCATCGATCTCGATCACCGGGTAGGTATCGGATCGCGACTCTGGATCGAGGATCAGCGCATCGCAAGACACATTGGATTTCGAATCCTCTGCGCCTTCATAAACCTTGAGCAATCCGCGGTAAGAGGATCGCCCGCCGCCCTTGCTGATGGACTTTGAAGTAATTTTGCTGCTGGTGTGCGGCGCAAAATGAATCACCTTGCCGCCGGCGTCTTGCTGCTGCCCCGGTCCCGCAAATGCAATCGATAGAATCTCACCGTGAGCGCCAGGTCCCATCAGGTAACAGGATGGGTATTTCATTGTCAGTTTGGACCCCATGTTGGCATCCACCCATTCCATCGTGCCGCCTTCCTGCACCATCGCACGCTGCGTCACCAGGTTATACACGTTAGTGGACCAGTTTTGAATGGTAGAATAGCGCACCCGAGCGCCTTTGTTCACCACAATTTCGATCACGCCGGAATGGAATGAATCAGTGGTATATTGCGGCGCCGTACAGCCTTCCACATAATGTACCTGCGCACCTTCATCTGCGATGATCAGTGTTCGTTCGAATTGACCGATCTTGGCAACGTTCAGACGGAAATAAGCCTGAAGCGGCAGGTCTACTTTGATGTTCGGTGGTACATAGACAAACGAGCCGCCAGACCATACTGCGCTGTTGAGCGCCGCGAATTTATTGTCTTCAATCGGAACGACCGTGCCAAAGTATTTCTTGAACAGGTCGGGGTGCTGCCGCAGCCCGTCTTCGATACTTAAGAAGATGACGCCCTGTGCCGCCAGATGTTCCTGGATGTTGTGATACACCATCTCAGATTCATACTGCGCGCCAACGCCTGCCAGGAATTTGCGCTCCGCTTCGGGAATGCCCAGACGATCAAACGTGCGCTTGATCGTATCCGGAACATCATCCCACGACTTCGCATCCGCTTCCGCGGGTTTGACGTAGTAATAAATGTCGTCCAGATTCAACCCAGAAAGATCCGGTCCCCAGGTGGGCATGGGACGCGCCTGAAAATGTTCCAGCGCCCGCAGGCGGAATTCCAGCATCCACTGCGGTTCGCCTTTCATGTGTGAAATTTGTTCTACGATTTCCCGGTCCAGACCTTTACGCGATTTGAATACATACGTTTCAGGATCGCTGAATCCATAACGGTAATTACCAAGGTCTTCCAGAAAATCGGTGTTCTTGTCAGTACCCATTCATTCCTCCGGTTCCAGCTTCTCTCATGGAAGTTTCCAAAAGAGAAACTTATGCCGCAGCGTTTTCGTATTTTTCACGGACCCAATCGTATCCGTGTTCTTCCAGATGCAGCGCCAGCTCGGCATCGCCCGATTCAACGATCCGTCCATCCATCATAATGTGGACCACATCTGGTTTGATGTAGTTCAAAATGCGCTGGTAGTGGGTAATCACCAACACACCCATGTCTGGTCCTTTGAGCATATTCACGCCTTCAGACACGATCCGCAGCGCATCGATATCCAGACCCGAATCCGTCTCATCCAGAATCGCCATCGAAGGTTTGAGCATTGCCATTTGCAGCACTTCGGCGCGTTTCTTTTCTCCGCCGGAAAAGCCTTCATTCAAATAGCGGCTGGCAAACGCGTGATCCATCTTCAGGTAATCCATTTTTTCCTTGAGCAGTTTGCGGAATTCTGGAATGGCAATCCCTTTATCTTCTGGATTCAACGCACGGCGGCGGGCATTCAGTGCAGTGCGCAAGAAATTCGCCACCGTCACGCCCGGAATTGATACCGGATACTGGAACGCCAGGAACAAACCGGCGCGGGAGCGCTCGTCTGGTTTCATCGCTAAAACATTCTCGCCATCCAGCAAGATCTCACCTTCGGTCACCGCATAAGAGGGATGCCCCATCAGTGTATATGCCAGTGTGGATTTGCCCGTGCCGTTCGGTCCCATGATGGCATGTACTTCGCCCTTGCCGATCTCCAGGTTCACGCCCTTTAAGATCGGCTTGCCCTCGATGCTGACATGCAAATTTCGAATAATCAGGTCTGCCATTACATTGAACTCCTTGTGTACATTTTACGGGAGCTTTTGCCGCCCGCGAAAGATCATCAGAATACTTAAGATTTTTATCTTATAAATGACTTTGTCGCCAAAAATTATATCACACCCGTGGGGTTGGGTCAATATTTATTATAATAATCTTATAAATTATTGACACGCCTTTCATCCTCATGGTATACTATTTTTTAGATTATTATCTTAGAAATTCGGTTCACACGGAATGGAAGTAACTGCATGAAAAGCACCCGTGACCAGGTACTACAATATCTTCTCAACCACCCCCGCTCCACCATTCTTGAGCTGGCAGATGCTGTGGGCATTAATGGAATTTCCGTCCGGCATCACCTCTCCAGCCTTCAAGCTGAGGAACTGGTTGCTGTTGAAGAAGAGCGCCATGGCGTCGGACGTCCGCGCCAGGTTTATTACCTGACGGAAAAGGGGTTGGAACGCTTTCCAACCAATTATTTACGCCTCACCACCCGTTTGTTGGACCAGTTGAAAAGCTCCCTGCCCGAACCGGTCGTCGCCAACTTGTTTGCGCAGATGGCGAGCGATCTGGCTGCCAATTATGCCGACCAGGTGGAAACCTTGAGCACAGAACAACGTCTGGACCTGGTGAAATCACTGTTGGCGCAGGAAGGTTTTACCGTGGAATGGGAAAAACAGGGCGAACAATACCAGATCAATGAAATTAGCTGCCCTTATTACCACGTTGGTCAGACACATCCTGAAGTCTGCACCGTGGACCAGACGCTGATATCCAAAGTGCTGGAAATCCCCGTTGAAAAAATTCAATGCGTTCTCCGTGGTGATACCCATTGTACCTATGTGATTCCACAGGTAAGTCAAGTCTCGGAGAAAAAACATGACTGATCAAACTCCCCGCAACCGCCCCGAATGGGAAGCGCGCGCTACACATCCCGAAATTGCCGCCAAATTGGACGCCGCCATGCGAGAAATCTTCGATCCGGAACTCGGCTTGAACCTGATTCAATTGGGGCTGATCCGTAATCTGACCATTCGCGACGACCAGGCGGTGATCGATATGATCCTCACCACCCCCTTCTGCCCTTATGGACCTTCGCTGATCGATGCGGCGCATCAAAAAGCCGAAGCCGCATTGGGCATGCCTGTACAAATCAATCTGGGTATGGAAGCCTGGGATTTTTCCATGATGGAAGAAGGTCTGGGCGCAGATTGGGGTTTATATTATTAGGTTTATTCAAAATATAGCAGAAGAGACCGGAGATTCGCTCTGAATCTCCGGTTTTTTTGAAATATGTGAACCCGAATAATTTACCCCTTGCGGAACAGTTTTGCCAGGCTCATGGCGAAACCCATATCGCCCTGTAAATGTAGCTTACCAGACATAAACGCTCGGGTAATATTCATCCGTCCATCAAAGAGGGCTTTCAGGTCCTCGCTGTGCGTTTGGATGGTCACCCGCGGCGCCGGGGCAGTCCCTTCCTGGATTGTACAGCGCTGTTTGTGAATCCCCATCACCCAGTCCCCGCCGTTTTCTCCCACCAGATGCAGTTGAATATCAACGTCTAACCCCGCGGCATTCGCCGGATTAAACGCAGAAGGAATTTGATTCAGGAGTTTGCTCAAATCAGTATCGGTCATCGTTGCCTTCGTTTGATCAGTGTTGAATGGAAACAATTATAACGGTTTTTCCACGATCACCCAGCATGTTGCATCTTCCACAACCTGCGACACGCTGGCGCCCAGTTGCTTAAATTTTCCGCCGATCCATTTCGCCGAGCGAAAGTGACTGCGCATCAAAGTCAATTTTTCTACCAACGCTATTCCCCAAACGCCGATTCGCCGAATATCCGGCTCTTCGATCACCAGCCTTCCCCCAGGCTCCAACACCCGGTAGAGTTCTTGGGTCGCGGCAGATTGATTCGCCAGATGATGAAAAGCATCCACCATGATGATTCGGGCAAAGCTTTCATCCGGATACGCCAGCGCTTCCACGGTACTGCACGTTGGAAAAATCTCAGGCTTCTGCGTTGCCTGTTTCAGCATCGCCATTGATTCGTCGCATACCACGGCGCCGTTGACCAGCGAAGCCAGATGCCGGGTTATGCGCCCCGTCCCGCCGCCCGCATCCAGCAGCCAGCCGGAAACCGGGAGTTCTAAAATTTGTATCCAACGCATTACATCCACCTCTGAAAAGAAGGTATCATAATGCGGCGCCAGATATTTGAAGTGATCGAATCGAGGCATCTTACACCTATTATTACCAATTATATCCGTTTTGTCGCGCTTTTACCACCGATCCAATTCCTTATCATCACCTGGCTCCAAACTTTTTACCGTTTCGCAGTTTTTGGATATACTAATGAATGAAATCATTCTTCCGGAGACGCTATGATCCGATCTGTTTATTATTCTTCCTCTGGTACATCCCAGAAAAACCTGTCCTCTGATCAAATATCCACTGCCCTGCAAGACGCGCACGGATTACTGTGGGTATCGCTTGAACAACCCGATTCGTCTGAGACGGATCTCCTGCGAACCATTTTCCACTTTCATCCGCTGGCAATCGAAGATTGTCAATCCACGGGCTATCAAACTGCCAAGGTGGATGATTATGGTGAATACATCTTCATCGTCGCGCATGCGCTGCAGCCAGAACCCAGCCTCGATCAGTTGGATACCCAGGAAATAAATCTCTTTTTAGGTTCCAATTATCTCGTCACATCTTTTAACGCTGCGCATACGCCTGCATTTGATAAGATCTGGCGGCGGCTGGAACGAGATGCTCGCATCGGTTCAAACGGACCAGATTTTCTATGCCATGCCATTCTGGATACCATGGTGGATGAATACATGCCCCTGTTGGATGAGATGGACGAGCGCATTGAGACCATCGAAGATCAGGTTTTGGAGAAACCCTCTTCCACCTATCTCTCAGACATTCTCACACTCAAACACAGCATCATGACCCTGCGCCGCATCGTTGCCCCCCAACGGGAAGTCATGAACCGCCTCAGCCGTGACGATTTTCCACAGATCCAAGCTCACAGCCGGATTTATTTTCGGGATATTTACGATCATCTGGTGCGTATTCAGGATCTCTCCGAATCAATTCGCGACCTGGTGAGCGACACGCTCGATACCTATCTTTCTGCCACGTCCAACCGCTTAAATGAGGTCATGAAAGCCCTGACCATCGTGTCCACCGTCTTCCTGCCACTGTCATTTTTCGCAGGTGTCTGGGGGATGAATTATCAATACATGCCAGAACTCCATTTTCGTTACGGTTATCTGATTGCCTGGGGAACTTTCTTATCCATCGGGCTGATCATGATCTGGTACTTCAAGAAACGTGGATGGTTTTAACCATGACCCCTGTCCAATTTCCTTTGAGGTACACCCTCTGTTTTCTCACCCGGAATGACCATGTACTCCTGCTGCACCGCAAACGACCGCCCAACCAGGGTTTATGGAACGGTGTCGGCGGGCATATCGAAGCGGGTGAAACACCCCGACAGGCTTGTCTTCGTGAAATCCGCGAGGAGACTGGCTTCGATGT
>JBDKTF010000165.1:0-3621 GCA_039680295.1 Anaerolineaceae bacterium | reverse complement strand
TCCCTTGGATTTTAAATACAACATTAAGGGATACCAATCATCCGAACTATTATTTGTTGTCTCTTCCATATTCGCAAATAATCTATTGACCTCTGATGGAAATTTCCATTTTCTAATCCTGGCAGGTTTACATAGTCTTTTGCTCCTTTTCGCGGTCATCCTTCTGGCAGTGGGGATATCTGGCATAGCACACCGCATTTACTGGGTAATATATGTTGTAATTCTGTTTTTCTTCACAGACGTAGCATATATCGCTTACCTTAATTCTCTCTACAGCGAGCCTTCTTCCCTCATATTCCTGGCACTGACGATAGGCATTTTCCTTTGGATCATTCGCAGCCTGAATAATAATCATGAGCAGAATTTATTTCCGCTATTGGCATTTTTTGCATCAGCGTTCTTATTCACGATCGCAAAACCACAAAATGCTGCAATGGGTATACCGCTTGCATTCCTGGGATACCGCCTGTTTACAACCGTAAATATAAAAAGATTAGCCCCCAAACCTCGTAATTGGATCGGCGGATTTTTAGCTCTCTGTTTAATGGGTGCTTCGTTCATCTTTTTTGCATTCGGACTGCCGCGTTATTATCGTTCGGGAGACCTTTGGAACAGCATCTTTATGGAAATTATTGGTAAATCCTCCACACCAGAACAGGATTTGAAGGATTTGGGTCTCCCTCCGGAAATGATCGTGTATCAAGGTACCAATGCTTTTTCACCCGGCGTGAACCGAAACGCTTATGAATCATTCCAACATAGTTGGTTATATTTCGATATCGCCAAATTTTATGCCACCCACCCCACCCGATTGTTTACATTAATTGACGAAACAGCACATTCTGCGTTACAGCTTCAACAATCGAACCTGGGTAATTTTCCAGCAGATGTCGGTAAAAAGGCTTATGAAAAAGGTGATCATTTTGCGCTTTGGAATAAATTGCGGGCAATGATCCTTCCCCCTTCAGGATGGACATTGGCGGTACTGCTTGGTATAAATCTGATTGTATTAATCATCCGCTGGCTGAAATACACGTCAACGCCGGCAGATCGTTTAATCAATGATCTCCACATGGTGCTGATTGCAATGGCAGTCGTTCAATACCTAACGGTAATCATGGCTGAAGGCACATATGAAGTGGTTAAGCACATGTACTTATTCAATATTCTGGTAGATTGCTGTCTGGTGATATTAATTGCTAATTTTGCAGGATGGATCGCACAAAAAATTCATCCTAAAAGAATATCAACGATGGATTGATTATCGACGGGGTAATGCAAAAATAATGGGACGGCATGAAATCCGTCCCATTTTCATTTATATGAATTTGCGAAAATCGCGGCTTCCTCTGCTTTGGATTCTTTCGTGTTCAGGTCATGATCCGTGTCGAACCATGGGCAACCAAATTTCCTTCGCGCCTTTTCGCGGTTCTTTTTTCGCACCCATCCGCGGATTCGGTTTTTCCCCTTACCCTACGAACGGCAGCAGCGGTCGAATGATCTGGGTCAACCCGAAGATCTGATCGCCGTATTGGTAGAGATAAACCAGCAAAACGCCCAGGATGAGGCACAGACAGCAAAGCACAACCACCACGATTAACACAATCACCCACACGTTGGTCTTCTTCTTTTCCGGGGGCGTGGGTGGAATTGGCGCTGCAGGCGTCGGCGGTGGAGGAAGTGTGGGTTCCGCAATCCGTTCGATCACCGGAATTTCTGGCGCGGATTCTGGAGCAGGTTCAGGAAGGGATTCTTGAACGGGTTCGGGAGCAGGCTCCGGGGTCGGTGCGGCGGGTTCCACGTTTGACCAGGGTGAAGGCGGGGGAATGGGTTCGCCGCCGGTCGGTGTCATCTGATCGTCATTCTGCATCGTTTATTCTCCTATTTTCAACCAGGTCTAAAAGAAAGAGCCGCTGTTAAAATTCCACCAGGGAATGGTGATGGCGCCGAACAGGATCGCCGCAACCAGACAGAAACCGATCAACGCCAACGCCAGACCGACGTATCCGAGTACCAGCCCGGCAGTCGCCATGCCGCTTCCATCCAGAGTGCCGTTGGAACGGCGAATTTCATTTTTTGCCATGTGCCCGGTAACGACGGCGACAATCGAGCCGATCACCGGCACAATTGTCCAACCGCAAATACCCGAAATCAGCGATGCAATCGCCAAACCGCTGGTCTGCACGGGTTGATAAGAAGTATTATCGTTCATTCTTGCCTCCATGAAAAGTCATGATACCGCTTGATTGCGGTTTCGGTTCGCTCTTCGCCACAACAACCAGATGATCCATGCCGTGATCAGACTGAACAGGCAGGCGATAACCACCGGCACCACCACCGATAGAATGGACACCACTGTGGAAGTCAGGTCTTCGGCAATGCTGACGGGCACGTTGCCCGCTCCCCCGGTGGTGGCGGTGACTGCCGGGCGCACCACCGCGGATTTGACCGTGTGCACACTGCCCGCCACCAGCAAACCGGCTGCCAGCGCGAGCACCGGGCTCATATCTGAAACGACGCTGGTGCTGGCAGCAAACGCGACAGCGCCCGCAGCCGGTCGGATAATGGACTGGATGATGTCATTTACATGATTGACCGCCGGGATTTTATCCGCAAAGAATTCCACCGCTGAAAGCAGCATCAGCAACCCGATGATCCACCACGACGTGAGGGCGTCCCACGGTTTCGCCAGTTGGATCAAATCTGTGAATTTTGCCAGCAGCGCCACCACCAGCAGAGGAATATACGCGTTCAGCCCGGCGCTGGCAGAAAGACCAAAAGCTGAAAAAATCCCCAACAACTCTAACATGCGTGTTCTTCCTTCTCCCGAAAGGATTCGCGATCCTTTATTAATATACGTGGTACCGGGCGCCGGGTTGCGCGATTAAAGATTAAAGCCCATCCAGGTATGTGTCAACAGGTAGCGCAGCGCATCGAACAGTGAAATTTGCGCCAGCGCGGTCAGAAAACCGGCAGTCAGGGCTGGCAGCAAACCCAGCAGATGGGCAAAACTGTTTTCACGGCGGGTGATCATCACCCAGACCATGGTATACGCCATCGTGAGCAGCGTCATCACCCCGAATGCGCTGAGAAGCGCCAGTGGATAGAGAACCACGAGGTTTTCACTCCAAACCAACAGATCCAGCGCAGCCGCCAGCGTCAGCAAGGTCACAAGACTGCGTCCATTCGCCACTGAGGGACGTTCATCCCCATCCCGCCACACGGTCTGATTGACAGCGGGCAGCACAAACCCCGAAAGCGCCAATCCCATACCGGTGCCGGTGATCAACCGCAGTTCATTGCTGGGGGGATACAGACCGGTGATATTGGGAAAGAAATGCAGATACGAATTTCCTCCGTCCACCGCAAACGCCAGAACAAAGAAAACTGCCAGCAGCGTCAATTTTCTGGAAGGCATCCCCATCCGTCTGCCCTGAAGCGCCTGGAATACCAAACCCAACAACGCGCCCAGATACATGCCCGAGCACCGCGCGCACAGCGGTAAAGTCCGCCCATCCAGATGGAAGGATCGCGCGTCAATACGGTGACAGACGGCATAACCCACGGCATCCGCTTTTCCCAGCAGTCCCGACGGGGTAAACCACAACCAGAGCAAGAACG
>JBDKTF010000614.1:0-1684 GCA_039680295.1 Anaerolineaceae bacterium | reverse complement strand
CGCGCCATTTCCGACGAACCGCCCGCCACGCTGCAAAATGTGGGCATAATCCGTCCTGGCTTTTCCGAGGAATTGGATCACGTGGTAGAAGCCTCTCGCCATGCCCGCGAATGGATCGCCAATCTGGAAGGTGTGGAACGCGAGCGAACGGGGATCAAGACCCTCAAAGTGGGTTATAACAAGGTCTTCGGCTATTACATTGAAATCACCCACGCCAATACCACGCAGGCGCCCCCGGAATATATTCGCAAGCAAACGCTCGTCAATGCCGAACGCTACATCACCCCCGAAATGAAGGAATATGAAGCGCTGGTGCTCAATGCGGAAGAACGTATTCGCGAAATCGAGAACCGGCTCTTCCGTGAAGTATGCGCCGACCTGGCAAAATCTGCCAAAAACCTGCTTGGCACTGCCCGCGCGCTGGCGGAACTGGATGTGCTGGCTTCACTGGCTGAAGCTGCGGTCATGAACCACTATACCCGTCCCGAAGTCACCCCCAACGGTGATCTCGAAATCCATGATGGACGTCACCCGGTGGTGGAAAATTCGCTGCGCGGCGACCGTTTTGTGCCCAACGACACCCTGTTTGAATCCGGCGAGGTGGTACGCGTCATCACCGGACCCAATATGAGCGGTAAGAGCACATTCCTGCGTCAGGTGGCGTTGATTGTGCTGATGGCGCAAATCGGCAGCTTTGTCCCTGCCGACAGCGCGCACATCGGTGTGGTGGACCGCATCTTTACCCGCATCGGCGCCCAGGATGAAATTCACTCCGGGCAGTCCACCTTTATGGTGGAGATGATCGAAACCGCGCAGATTTTGCACCACGCCACCCCGCGCAGCCTGTTGATTCTGGATGAGATCGGGCGCGGCACCAGCACCTATGATGGTCTCTCCATCGCCTGGTCGGTGGTCGAATACATCCACAATCACCCCAAACTGCGCGCGCATACCCTGTTTGCCACCCACTATCATGAACTGACCCAACTGGCAGATCTGCTGCCCGGTGTGCGCAATTACAACGTGGCAGTAAGCGAATCCGATGGGCAGGTGGTCTTCCTGCACAAAATCGTTCCCGGCGGTGCAGATCGTTCGTACGGCATCCATGTTGCGCAGCTCGCCGGTCTGCCGCGCCCGGTGATTCAACGCGCCGGGGAAATTCTCAAACAGCTCGAATCCAGTTCGGGCAGCGCCACCAACCTGGAAGAGATCGCCCCTCAGCAAATGGCGCTCTTCCCCGAAACCAATCCCCTGCTGGAAGAATTGAAAAAATTGGACCTCAACACCCTTTCCCCCATTGAAGCGCTCAACAAGCTGTACGAATGGCAGCGAAAGTACCTGGAAAAATAAATCCCTTAAAAAGACCCTCCTCCGGAATGAATATCCCGGAGGAGGGTCTCTGATTGCTTGAAGATTACTTCAGCCACAAGCCACCGACCGCCGGTACGGTCACCGTCAGGCTGTCGCCAGAAACGATAAATTCTTCCCCGTCCAGCAGATTGCGTACAATGCGCCCATCCAACCAGCCCATATCTGCCACAGGAATTTTAACCGTGCGACGGGTGGCGCTGGCATTCATCGCCACCACCACGTGTTCCCTGCCCAGTGAACGGGCAAACACCACCACGGACCGCATCGGATCACACGACAGGCGGCGGTAGTCTCCCCGGCGCAGTTCCGGCAG
>JBDKTF010000197.1:0-2318 GCA_039680295.1 Anaerolineaceae bacterium | reverse complement strand
CGCAACCAGTTGAAGCAAATTGTGGAGCAAATTTCGAAGGAAGGACCGAATGAATGATTATGCGATTCAAACCCGCGGATTGACGCGGGATTTTTCCACCGTGCGCGCGGTGGACCACCTGGAACTGGATATTCCGCACGGTATCGTGTTCGGGTTTCTGGGTCCCAACGGCGCCGGGAAAACGACCACCATCCACCTGCTGTTGGGGCTGCTGGAGGCGACCGATGGCAGCGCGCAGGTGCTGGGAGTGGATGTACGCAGCCAGGCGGATCGCGTTCGCGAGCAGAGCGGTGCGCTGCTGGAACATACCGGACTGTACGAGCGCCTCTCTGCGCAGGATAACCTGGAATATTTCGGACGAATCGCGCGCATGTCCGCGGGCGACCGTTCGGCGCGCATCCGTGAGCTGCTGCAAAAGTTGGATTTGTGGGACCGGCGGGAAGAAAGCGTGGGCAAGTGGAGCCGCGGCATGAAGCAAAAGCTGGCGGTGGCGCGGGCGCTCATGCACCATCCGAAGCTGCTCTTTCTGGATGAACCCACCTCCGGGTTGGACCCGATTTCGGCGGCGGCGCTGCGCGATGATCTGATGGCTGTGGCGTCGCATGAAGGTGTGACCGTATTCCTCACCACGCACAACCTTGTGGAAGCGGAAAAACTTTGCGCGCAGGTGGCGGTCATCCGCGAAGGGAAACTGCTGCGGGTGGGCAGCCCCGACACGCTGCGCACGCAGGAAGCCGCGCCGCGCATGGAAGTGGTGGGCGCCGGGTTCAGCGAAACCCTGCTGGCTGCGCTGCGGGCGCGCCCTGAAGTGCTTTCAGTGGAACAGATGAATAATCATCTGATCGTCGAGACCCATCCCGGCGCGGATACAGCTCCACTGGTGAGCCTGATGGTATCAGACGGCGCTTCGATTGAAGAGGTGCGCAAGGGCAAAGCCAGCCTGGAAGATGTTTTCCTGACGCTGATGGAGGAAGAAAAATGATTGCAGACATTCAAACGGTGTTGTGGAAGGAATTCAAAGAGATCATGATGATGCGCGGCAGCCGCCGCGGTGGGCTGCTGTCCATGCTGATTCTGGTGGCGTTGATCGGGGTCTGGATGCCGCTGCAAACCGGCGCTGAATGGTTGACCAATCCCGTGATGTTGATTTCGTGGTCGTGGATGCCGCTGTTTCTGGTGATGGGCATCATCTCGGATTCCATCGCTGGAGAGCGCGAACGTCACACGCTGGAAACCCTGCTGGCGAGCCGTCTACCGGATGCTGCTATTTTGATGGGAAAGATTCTGGCAGCCGTGTTGTATGCCTGGTTGACGCTGGTTGCAGCGCTGTTGGCGGGCGCATTGACGATTAATATCGCTTATTCGCAGGCGCCGGCGCATTTTTACAGCATGGGCATGTTCTTCGGCGTGCTGGGTCTCGTATTTCTGGGCGCGCTGCTGATGACGGCAATTGGTGTGCTGGCTTCGCTGCGGGCAGAATCCGTGCGGCAGGCATACCAGCGCATGAGCATTGGCTTCCTGATTTTGTGGTTTGTGCCCCTCATCGGCATGCAGGTGATGCCCGCCGAATGGAAGGCTGCGCTGAGTTTGAGGCTGATGGGGGTGGACTGGCAGGCGGTTGTGATTGGTGTGCTGCTGGGACTGCTGGCTGCAGACGCCGTGCTTCTGGCGCTGGCGTTCCAGCGCTTCAAACGCAATCGTTTGATATTGGATTGAACAAACGAATTGTGAAGTGAAACACATCAAGCAGGAGCGACCCATCGGTCGCTCCTATTTGATGTTCAGGGTCAATGCCGGGGTGCGAAATTCATTTCCTGCAGCATCATAAGCGCGCAGTTCAATGGTGTGATTGCCGCGTTGTGCCGTCCACGGGTAGACAAAGGGGGCTTCGGTGAGGGTCTGCACGAGCTTTCCGTCCAGCCACCATTCCACCCGCGCCAGATGTTCTTCATCGGATGCTTCCGCCTGGAAGGTAATGCGCTGATTGATCGTGAAATGGTCGGCGTTTTCTTTGGCGGGATAGGTAATTTGGGCGGCAGGTGGTTGGTTATCCACCAGCACCTGAGTGGTGAAGGTTTCCACGCTGTTGTCCTTCTGCACCACCAAAAGCTGCACGGCGTACAGACCGTTCAGCCCGGTGGTGTCCCATTCTGCCAGTTTTCCGTCGGTGACCGGTTGGACGGCGTCTTCGCCCACCTGAATCCATGCCTGCGGATTCAAGCCCTGTCCTACCTGCACGCGGTATTCAGCGAAATTGCTTCCCGCGGCAGTGCCCTCGAAAATCACTTTGCCGCGCAGCGTGGCGAACATTTCTGGTG
>JBDKTF010000368.1:0-2259 GCA_039680295.1 Anaerolineaceae bacterium | reverse complement strand
AGAAATATTTACCCGCTTCTCTCAGAATCTCATTGAAGAATTCGAGTTTCCTGCGGTAATACGCCCGCGTGCTCAAGCCTTCCCCCGCCTCCTTCAATAGACGGTATCGGTCCAAAGCATCCGGGTGTGATTGGAGATAATCCGTGAATTGGGTCCCATCCAACCAGCCCTGGCACGCATCGTTGATCAAGAAAATATCCACATGTTTCCCCGCCTCAAACGTGACAAATCGCGCTCGTTCAAGTGGATAAAGACTGCGGGGCTTGCCAAAAATCGCGGTCAAAGGTGCCAATAACGCATTGAACAGATCCTCTGGAACAGGCACATAGACATCAATTTCATCCTGTCCGGAAATGCCCATGCTCGTCGCGCCGCGGTGTTCCACCCGAATGTTGTCCCCCAGCGCCGCCTGAATTTTTGCCTTTACGGCTTCAAATTTATCCTGCACCGTGGGATCAAACGGAATGATCGTGACGTGGTCTTGATCAGACAGGTGTGCAAGCCATTTTTCTTGTTCCGGCGTCAGCATGGACCCTCCCTCCATCCGTTTATGCCATTTCCTGATCCGCTGTGTAAGGGCGGACCTGCGTGTCCGCCCTCTTGCGTTCATCCGCTCCAAAAAATTCGTTGACAACCCCTCTTCGCGTCAATCGCTTTCTTTTGCTTTTTTATCTTTCTTCTTCGCGTCTTCGCGCCTTCGCGGTTATATCCTTCGCGTTGATCTTTTCTCTGATCCCATCTGTACAATCCGTGGATCAAAATCCTTCTTCGATCACGCGTTTCACCAGACCCGGACCTTCGTAGATCAGACCCGTGTAGAGCTGCACCAGGCACGCGCCAGCGTCCAGCTTTTCGCGCACGTCTTCCGGGCGCATGATGCCGCCGCTCGCCACAATGGGCAGCCGTCCGCCGGTGCGCTGCGACACCTCGCGCACGAACGCGGTGTTCTTCGCGCGCAGCGGCGTTCCGCTCATTCCGCCGGTCTCGACCGCCTTGGGCGAGGTCAACCCCTCCCGGCTGATGGTGGTGTTCGACGCGATGATCCCATCCATCCCTGTCGCAAAGATCGCCTCCAGCGCATCATCCAGCTCTTCCAGCGACAGGTCCGGCGCCAGCTTCACCAGCACCGGCAGCGGACGCCCCAACTCCTTCGCCAGCTCGTTCCGCCGCTTGCCCAGCGGACCCAGAATGCCCTCCAGCGCCTGGCGGCTCTGCAAGCTGCGCAGCCCCGGTGTGTTGGGTGACGAAACGTTCACCGCCAGATAATCCGCCAGCGGCGCGAACGTCTCCAGCAGGCTCAAATAATCCTGCGCGGCGTCCTCCAGCGGCGTGACCTTGTTCTTGCCGATGTTCACGCCCAGCACAAGCCCTTTGGGGCGCGGCAAACGCAGCCGCTGCGCCAGAAATTCGGCGCCGCGGTTGGGGAAGCCCATGCGGTTGATGACCGCCTCGTCTTCCACCAGACGGAAGATGCGCGGCTCGGGGTTGCCCGGCTGTGGGCGCGGCGTGACCGTACCCACTTCGATGTGTCCAAAGCCCAGCTCCGCCAGTCCGCGCCAGCCCAGCCCGTCCTTGTCGTAGCCAGCCGCCATGCCCACCGGGTTGGGAAACGTCAGCCCAAACGCCTTGACCTCTGGACCCGACTTGTTCGCGTGGAACATCGCGCGCATGATCAGCCGTCCCGGCAGGCAGCCGCCCGCCATACGCAGCATGAAGATGGTGGTGCGGTGCGCCTGTTCTCCGGTCATCTTATAAATCAGGGGGCGAAGGGTCTTATACATGCGCCGTCCCCGCCAAAAATGCGCGCACCGCGGCGATTTGTTCCGCCGGAATGCGCTCGGTGCGCTCCCAGTAATCCAGCAGCTCGGTCAGCGTCACCACCGCGTGCAGACGGTAACCCGCCTTGCGCAGCGCCTCGCTCGCGCCCGACTGCCGGTCGATCAGCACGATCACGTCTTTCACCGCCAAGCCCGCCGAGGTGAGCTTCTCGATCGCTTCGAACTTGCTCCCGCCGGTGGTCGCCAGATCGTCGATCACCGCCACGGTTTCCCCGCTGATGTACTCGCCTTCGATCTCCGCGCGCGTGCCGTACGTTGTGGTTTCTTTGCGCGGATAGACCATGGGATAGCGTCCCTGGAGAGCGATCGCCGTGCCGATGGGCAGCGCCGCGTAGGGCAGCGCCGCCAGCCGGTCGAACTTCAACCCCTGCAAAATGGGCAGGTAGGCGTCCGCCACATCCGCCAGCAGATCGGGGTACGA
>JBDKTF010000032.1:0-4687 GCA_039680295.1 Anaerolineaceae bacterium | reverse complement strand
ATGATCTGGCGGTCACCGTTCACCACAACACGGTGAGGGGTTTCGGGGAAGGGCTGGGGTTTTATCAGTGCGCAGACGGCTGCAATAGCGGGGTTTTCAGGAGCATTGCGGCATACAGCAATGATCTGACCGACAACACGGTCGGAATTTATTTCGGCGGGCTCATTCCGGCAGACGTCAGCCCGATCATCCATCACAACCGCATTTATGGGAATGTGAGTACGGACAAGGGATTGCAAAACGACCTCACAAGGTCTGTGACGGCTGAAAACAACTGGTGGGGATGCAACGGCGGTCCGGCAGACGCAGCTTGCGTGGGTGTCACCGGCATGGTGGACGCAGACCCGCGGCTGGTGGTGAGCCTGACGGCGGATCAGTACCGTTTGACACCCGGCGGGGTGGTTCACCTGACGACCTGGCTGAACCGAAACTCGGATGGGGCAGACACGTCCGCACAGGGAACGGTGATGGACGGCATTCCGGTGACATACACAGCCACCGAGGGCACGCTGGACCCGGTCAGCGGCGGTCTGGTCAATGGGACGGCGGGCTTCACGTTCACCGCGCCTGATCCAATGACGGCAACCACCATTCGCGTCTCTGCAGCGCTGGATCATCAGATCGCGAATTTTCTTTTCATCAATGGTGGATACAGCGTCTATTTACCAATCATTATGAAATAATCGGTCCCCTGTTGATCAGCGGGCGGAGAAATTTTCCGCCCGCTGATGCATTTAAATTGGGATCGGATTTAATGAATCAGCGCCGTTCAACACGGCGCTGGTACGATCGGCAAGCCATCCAGTGTATGCCTTTGCCATGCAGCGAGATCATCCCTGCCGGGGTTCGCGATCCAACCATTTCCACGCGGCGGGAAGCAGCGCTGCCGCAGCGGCGGCTTTCAGCACATCACCCAGCAAAAATGGGGCGACGCCTGCCGCCCATGCCTGCGGGATGCCCGTGACGGTCGCCAGGAATCCGGCGCCAAACAGGTAAATGACAACCTCACCCAACACAAACATCAGCGCCACGCGATCCCAACGGCGGTCCCAGCCTTTTTCTGCCAGCGAACCGACCAGGTATGCCGCGGCAATGAAGCCGATCAGATACCCCCCGGTGGGACCCATCAGGCGCGCCAGACCCAGCGAACCGCCTGCGAAAACCGGCAGTCCTGCCAGACCTTCCACCAGATAAAGCGCCAGCGCGGCTGCGCCCCGGCGGGAACCCAGGGCAGCCGCCACCAGCAAGACGCCAAGGGTCTGCCCGGTGAGTGGGACGGGGGTAAAGAGCAGGGGGATACGCACCTGCGCCAGCAGGGCAACCACCAGACTGCCGGTCAGAACCATGCCCAGGTCCGCCAGACGGGAGCGATTCAGGTGAAGGCGGTGAATAAGGGTGAACGCAAGGGTGTTTTCCATCAAGATCAATCCTTCATAGAGATAGAATAGGCAGGCTTACGTGCATCGACGCGAACTGCCGGGGAAAGCTTTCTTATTATCCAGAAAATGGATGGGCTTTTCGATGGATAATTGTACTATTTCTGAGGGTCATTTGACCCTTTGGCGCCTCTATGTTAAACTTAAAGGCTATGATACGCGCCAGATGGTTGGTCCTTGGTTTGTTGATCCTGCTTCCCTGGATGGGGGTGCAGGCAGAGAGTGGTGTTACCATCACCCAACCGCTGCCCGGAGCAGCGCTGCAGGGGACGGTCAATATTCAGGGCAGCACGGCAGTGACGGATTTTCAATCGGCTGAAATCGCGTTCGCCTATGAATCGGACCCGAACAGCGGATGGTTTGTCATCCAGCGCAGCGATCAACCAGTGGAGAACGGTACGCTGGCAGCCTGGGATACGACCACGCTCACAGACGGAATCTACCGGCTGCGGGTGCGCGTGATCCTGACGAACGGCAAAGAACTGACCGCAGAGGCGGCAGGCGTGCGGGTGCGAAATTATACCCCCATCGAAACCAACACCCCGGCTTCGGCGCCGGCGGTTACGGGAACACCCCAGCCGACCGCCACGGCGCTGCCGCCCACGCCAACCGTTCTGCTTCAAACCCTGACCCCGCTGCCCACCAATCCCGCCGAGGTCAGCCCGGAAAGGCTGTCGCACAGCCTGCAACTGGGCGGACTGGGCGCGGTGGGTTTGTTTATCGTTATGGGTTGTTATTTCCTTTTGCGCGCTGCCTCGCGGCGGGCGCGCTGATCCTATTTCTTCGAGATTGAATTTCATGACAGTTTCATCTTCAGAGAACGAAGTTTCGAACATGTATTTGCTGGTCGGGTTTGGTAATCCCGGGCGCCAGTACCGCGAAACCCGCCATAACGTCGGATTTATGGTGATGGATACGCTGGCAGGCGCATTACATACCACATTGGGACGGGTGCAGTCGAAAGCCCTGGTGGGCACGGCTGAACACGCCGGGTGCAAGATCATTCTGGCGAAACCGCAAACCTACATGAACCTGTCGGGGCAGGCGGTGGCGGGATTGATGCACTTTTATAAGATCCCATTGAGCAACCTGCTGGTGGCGCATGACGATCTGGACCTGCCGCTGGGAACCATCCGAATGCGCCCGGGAGGCGGATCCGCCGGGCAAAAGGGATTGGGTTCCACCATCGAACGGCTGGGAACGCAGGACTTCCCCAGACTGCGGGTGGGGATCGGACGCCCACCGGGTCAGATGGAGGCGGCAGAATACGTGCTGCGCGATTTTCCCTCGGGCGAACGCGAGATGCTGCACGCTGTGCTGGAACACGCAGCGGAGGCGGCGCTGGTTTTTGTGGAATATGGATTAAACGAGGCGATGAACCGTTACAACGGTTCGCTTCAGAAAGAGTAAGCTGTGCTCTCAGCAATTCAGGCGACGCAGGCATATACTGAACTGTTGGAGGCGCTGCGCACCGGGCAGGCGCTTTCGGGTGGATTAGGGTTACCGCGGGCGGCGCGTCTGCCGGTTGTCTCTGCGCTGCATGGCGACCTGGGAGCGCCGGTTCTGCTGGTGACTGACCGCACGGATCGCGCGCTGACCTTGGTGGATGAATTGGGATTCTGGCTGCCTTCAACAGCGCGCAGCCTGTTCCCCGCGCCGAACCCCATGTTTTACGAGCAGGCGGTCTGGGGAACGGTGACCCGCCGCGACCGGCTGAGCGTACTGACCGCGCTGGCGGCTTACCATTTGCCAGGCTCGCCCAAACCGAAACAGCCGCCGCTGATCGTGACGCCGGTGCGGGCTTTGATGGCGCGCACCCTGCCGCGGCGCGATTTTCTGAAAGCCACACGTACCATCAAACCGGGGCAAACCCTGCCCATCGATCCCCTGCTGCGTTCGTGGGCGGATCTGGGGTATCAGGGGGCGGATATTGTATTGGAACCTGGGCAGTTCTCGCACCGCGGCGGCATTGTGGATATCTGGACGCCCGCAGAACCTTATCCGGCGCGTCTGGACTTCTTTGGGGATGAAATCGATACCCTGCGGTGCTTCGACCCGGCGACCCAGCGCACGATCCAACCGCTGGATGCGCTGATTGTCACGCCAGCGCGCGAAGTGCTGCCCGGCAAGGCGGAAGAAAAAGGCATTCCGGCGCAGGATGCGCAGGAATATCTGCTGCCGTTGATCCATCCGGCGCCCGCAAGCCTGCTGGATTACCTGCCGCGGGGAACGCTGGTCGTGGTGGATGATCTGGATGTGCTGCAATCTCATGTCACGGAGATTGAGGAGCAGGCGGTCACCGCGCGCGAAGAATCCATTCGTGAGAGTTCCCTGCCTGCGGATTTCCCCATCCCTTATTTTGGCTGGTCGGAACTGGCAGAAATGCTGGCAGGGCAGCAGATGGTGGACCTGGGGTACACGGCGGCGCCGGATGAAGGTTCGCCGCTCGCGCAGCTTTTCTCTCCGGGTCCGCGTTTCGGTGGACATTTAAAACAATTCATCGACTTTCTGCAGGAGCGGCAGACGGCGGGAGACCGTCAGGTGGTGGTTTCGCGGCAGATCTCGCGGTTGAAAGAGCTGTGGCGAGAAAAACGTTCCAGCGAAGAGGCGCCGGATTTTCGGGAAGGCACGCTGAGCGATGGCTGGCTGCTGACCTGCGAGGACGGCAAACGCGTTGATCTGTTGACCGACAGCGAAATCTTCGGCTGGGAACGTCCGCAGCCGCGGCTGCGCCGCCAACCCACGGCGGAAGCCCCAGAAGCCGCTTACGCCGATCTTAAACCCGGAGACTGGGTGGTGCATGTGGACCACGGCGTGGGACGCTACACCGGACTGGTCAGCCGTACATTGGAAGGTCTGACGCGGGAATTTCTGTGCGTGGAATACGACGGGGGCGACCAGCTTTATGTGCCCATTCACCAGGCAGACCGCCTGACGCGTTACATCGGACCAGACGGCAGCCCGCCTTCGCCGACCCGCCTGGGTACGGTGGAATGGGCGACGGTCAAATCAAAGGTGAACGCGGCGGTGGAGGAAGTGGCACGCGATCTGTTGGAGCTGTACGCGCGGCGGCAGGTGGCGCAGGGCGTTGCCTTCCCGCAGGATACCGTCTGGCAGCAGGAACTGGAAGCCAGTTTCCCTTACGTGGAGACAGACGATCAACGCCAGGCTATTCAGGAAGTGAAGCGCGACATGGAAGCCGTGCGCCCGATGGACCGCCTGCTGTGCGGCGATGTGGGCTACGGCAAAAC
>JBDKTF010000029.1:0-6433 GCA_039680295.1 Anaerolineaceae bacterium | reverse complement strand
CGGTGCGCACCGAATACGTGATGGAAGGTGGTTTCAACGAACGCGCCGGTCAGATGTATACCCATCTGCTGATGGATCTGCCGCAGCCGCCCACCGCCATTCTGACCGCCAATGATATCTGCGCATTTGGCGCGATGCGCGCCTTGCAGATCCGCGGTTTCCAGGCGGGCAAGGATGTTTCGGTAATCGGTTTTGACGATATCAGCCTGGCGAATCACTGGCACCCTTCGCTCACCACCATCTCACAGCCTTTTCGTAAGATCGGTTTTTCGTTGATGCAGTCGCTGTTCTCCATCCTGTCCGGACAGGATCGGATGCCGCAGGTGTTGTTAAAACCCACACTGGTCGTTCGCCAGTCGACGGGCGAAGCGACCGGGAGCTAAAATTTTTTACCGGTGAATTGAAACGTTTCAAGTCTTCAGGGATCCCAATCAATACGTGGTACTTTGTCTTTGCTAGATGGTTCTGGTTGTATCCAATTCTAAAGGAGATCGTACATGAAAAATAAAATCCTGGTTTTCCTGACTCTGAGCATGATCCTTTCGCTGATTTTGGCGGCATGCTCGCCCAGCGCAGCCGCGTCCGTGGAAACGCAGGCGGCTGACGCTGCCACCGAAGCCGCGGCAGCCACAGAAGCACCCACGGAAGCAGCCGTTGCAACCGATAGCGCCGAACCGGTTGAAATCACCTTCTGGCACACCTACAATGAAGAAGGTGCCGAAAACGAGATGCTGGTCAAGACGCTGATCCCCATCTTCGAACAATCTCACCCCAACATCAAGGTGAACGCGATTTCTGTTCCCTACGACAATTTCCGCGAAAAGCTGCTGGCTGCCATCTCCGCCGGTACTGCCCCCGACCTGATCCGCTCGGACATCATCTGGGTGCCCGAACTGGCGGATATGGGTGCGCTGGCTGAGCTGGATACTGCGATGCCCGATTTCGAAGAGTTCAAAAGCATCATGTTCGAAGGACCGTTGAGCACCAACTTCTGGAAGGGTCATTATTACGGTCTGCCGCTGGACACCAATACCAAGGTCTGGCTGTATAACGATGCGCTGTACAAATCCGCCGGAATTGAAAGCGCGCCGACTACCATGGAAGAGGTGGAAGCCGACTGTCAGGCGATCAAGAAAGTGAATCCGAACGCATCCCTCATCGCCGCTGACGGGTTATACTCGTGGGTGACCCTGCCGTGGGTATGGAGCTTTGGCGGCAGCGTGACGGATGCCGATATCACCACCGCAACCGGCTCCATCAACAGCCCCGAAAGCGTCAAGGCATACGAATTTCTGCTCAAACTGTACGATGAAGGCTGCATCGCCCCGGTCATCATGGGCGACGGCGTGGATCCATTCACGGGATTCGCTTCGGGCGATTACGCCAGTCTGGACAATGGTCCATGGTCGTACTCGATTTTGAGCGGGCAGTATCCGGATTTCAAATTCAGCGCGGCGCTCTTCCCCGCTGGAACGGCTGGCTCGATCGATATCGTGGGCGGCGAAGACATCAACCTGATGTCACAGTCGCAACATCCCGAAGCGGCGATGGAATTCATCCGCTATCTGCTGAGCCAGGATTACCAGCTCAAGATGATGGAAGTGGGGCAGATCCCGGTGCGCTCAGACCTGATGGAAACCGACGCCGTGAAGAACCACCCCTATCTGGGCATTTTCCTCGAGCAGCTGAAGACCTCGAAGGCGCGCACCGCGCACCCGTCCTGGTCGCAGATGGACACCATCATCACAGACGCGGGTCAGTACATCTTCCGCAAGGAGAAGACCCCCCAGCAGGCGCTGGATGAAGCAGCGGCGCAGATCGACGAACTGTTGAAGCAGTAATCCCCTTTTGAAAAAGCCGGGGAAGATCATTTCCCCGGCTTTTCCTTATCCATGCGAGGTTGTATGCACGCGCGAAAAATGCGAGAAAACCTGACCGCTTATCTTTTTCTGCTGCCGGGAATGTTGATGCTGACGGTATGGCTGGTGTATCCCATGCTCTCGGCGCTGAACATCAGCCTGCGCGACTGGAATATCATGCCGGGCAAGGTCAGCCCGTTGGTGGGGTTCGACAACTACCTCCGCGCATTTCACGACCCTACCTTCTGGCTGTCGCTGAAGAACACGGCGGTGTACGCGCTGATTACGGTGATCGGTCAGCTTCTCCTGGGCTTATGCGTCGCGTTGATGATGGAAGAAGTGATCCGCGGACGGGTGCTGTTCCGCACCCTGTATTATCTGCCGGTGGTGACGTCGTGGGTGGTGGTTTCGCTGCTCTTTAAGTATCTGTTCAATTCCAGCCCGGCGGGTTTGATCAACTATTTTCTGGTGAACGGACTGCACCTGCTCAAGGAGCCCGTTTCGTGGCTCACGGAAGCCAACACCGCTTTTGTCGCCATTGATACGCTGGGTGTCTGGAAGGGTGTGGGGTTTGCCATGGTGATTTTCCTGGCGGCGCTTCAATCCATCCCGGTGGACCTGTATCAGGTGGCGTCCATCGATGGGGCGGGGTATTTTCAGCGCCTGTGGCGGATCACGCTGCCGCTGCTCAAACCCACCCTGTTCATGGTCACGGTCATGTTGACGCTGGGCGCGTTTCAGGCGTATATCCCGGTGGCGTTGATCACGCAGGGCGGACCGCTGCACCGCACCGAATTTGTGATCAGTTACATGTACGGGCAGGCGTTCACCAATCTCGATTTCGGCTATTCCTCTGCCCTGGCGTACATTCTGGCGGCGATTGTCTTTGGCATCAGCCAGTTTCAGATGCGGTTTATCAAAACCAGTGCATTAGCCGGTTGAAAAGGAGCGCATCATCATGAGCTGGAAAACCCGCAATTCTGTCACTCGTTCCATTCTGACCGTTCTGCTGGCGCTGGGTGCGCTGGCGACTGTTTTTCCGTTCATCTACATGGTGTCCACGGCGCTCAAAGGACCGGTGTATGTTTTTGAAATGCCGCCCCGCTTGATTCCCGAGCAGCCCACGCTGCAAAACTTTGTAACCGCGTGGACGGCGAACCAGTTTGGCAGATATTTTTTCAACAGCATTTTTGTCACCATGGTTTCGGTGTGCGGCATTCTGCTGCTGGCGTCCATGATGGCGTACGCGTTTGCCCGCTATACCTTTCCCGGAAAGAAATTTCTTTACGCGCTGGTCATCTTCTTTATGACCATGCCGGCGATGAGCCTGATTGTGCCGCAGTTCGTTCTGGCGCGAAAGTTGGCTCTGGTGGATACCCTTGCCGGGCTGATCTTTATGGACATCGCGCAAAACACCCCCTTCGCCGTTTTTCTGATGCGCGGATTTCTCGAAGAGATTCCGAAAGAAATCGAAGAGGCTGCCCGTATCGACGGCGCTTCACCCTGGGCGGTTTACCTGAAGATTGCCCTGCCGCTGTGCAAGCCTGCCCTGGCAACATCGGCGATCTTCGCCTTTCTGGGCTCGTGGGACGAATACGTATGGGCGTCCACCATCATCAATACCCCGGCGAAGCGCACGCTGCCGGTGGGCATCGCCACCTTCCAGGGTGTGCATACCACCAACTGGGGGTTGATCTTTGCCGCGTCTCTGATCGCCATCGTTCCGGTGCTGATCATGTTCATTTCATTGCAAAAATACTTTGTCAAAGGCATGGTGGCTGGCGCCATTAAGGGTTAATTATGAAATCGCTGTACCAGAAGAGTTTGCAGATCCTCATTGAAAATCAATCCAAAGAGGGGGCGTTTATCGCCTGCCCCAACTTCAAGACCTACCAGTACGCCTGGTTTCGGGATGGCTCGTTTTGCGCCCACGCACTGGCGCAGGCGGGATACAATCCGAACGCCGCGTGTTTTCACGATTGGGCGAGCCAGATTGTGCTGCGCTACCAGCCCAAGATCAAGGCGAGCATCGGAGAAATTCGCGCCGGACGCATGCCGCTGGCTGCCATGTGCTTTCACAGCCGGTTCACGCTGGACGGGCACGAAGTGCCGGGGCACTGGGGTTACCACCAACTGGATGGATTGGGGACGTGGTTATGGGCGCTGGCGGAGTTTCACCGCATGAACTCCCATTCTGTGCTGCCCGAAGCGTGGACGCAGGCAGCCGCGCTGGCGGGGGAATATCTGGCGACGATGTGGGCGTATCCGTGTTCGGACTGCTGGGAAGAGAACGAGACGAAAATTCACACCTACACGCTGGCGGCGATCTATGCCGGGTTGAAAGGCTGCGCGGCGCTGCTGAATGACGCTGCCGCCGAAACTGCCGCGGAAGCCGTGCGCGCCTTCATCTTTCAGAACTGCGTGGAGGAGGGAGCGTTCATTAAATCCATCGGCATCCCCGGCGTGGATGGAAATTTGCTTGGGCTCTGCGAGCCTTACCATCTGGTGGAATGGCGCGATCCGGTCTTCCAAAAGACGGTCAGTCAAATCCGGGCGGACCTGGCGACACCCACCGGCATTCACCGCTACCGCGCAGACACCTATTACGGCAGCGGGGAATGGCTGCTGCTGACGGACTGGCTGGGTTGGAATCTGGCGCAAGCCGGTGAAACAGACGCCGCGCGTTCCATTCTGGCGTGGACGGAGGCGCAGGCAACTCCGACGGGCGAACTGCCCGAACAGGCGCCGCATGCGTTATATAATGAAAAAGCGTACGATCAATGGGAGCAACGCTGGGGTCCGATTGCGTCTCCGCTGTTGTGGTCGCACGCCATGTATATTTTGCTGGCGAGATCGATCGAAGAACGAACCAGGACGGAGCAGGGATGACCACCGAATCCAGACTCACCGCGCCCGATTGGGTGTCAGACGCCATCTTTTACCAGATTTTTCCAGACCGCTTCTGCAACGGCGATCTCCGTAACGATCCGCCGGAAAAAGCTGCCTGGGGAGACCTGCCCACCCGCGAGAATTTCTTCGGCGGAGATTTGCAGGGCGTTCTCGACCGGCTGGATTATTTGCAGGCGTTGGGGATCAATGCGATTTATCTCAACCCCATCTTTCAGGCGCGCACCAATCACCGCTATGATACCTGCGACTATTTCAGGGTGGACCCGCGGCTGGGTGACAACGCGCTGCTGAAGGAACTGGTGACTGAACTGCACCGGCGCGGAATGCGCGTCATTCTGGACGGGGTGTTCAATCACTGCGGTGACGGCTTCCCCCCCTTTCAGGATGTGCTAGCGCGCGGCGCGGAATCGGCGTATGCGGATTGGTTCACAGCGCGCTCGTACCCGCTGCGCCAATCGCCGCTGAATTACCTCACCTGCGGTGGCTGCACCTATCTGCCCAAGCTCAATCATGCCCACCGCCCCGTGCAGGAGATGATTCTGCGGGTGGCGCGCTTCTGGCTGGAAGAAACCGGCATGGACGGCTGGCGGCTGGACGTGCCCTTCAAGATCCCTTTCGATTTTTGGCGCGAGTTCCGGCAGGTGGTGAAGGCTGCCAATCCGCAGGCGTATCTGGTGGGCGAGGTGTGGCGTGAAGCGGCGCCCTGGATTCAGGGCGACATGTTCGACGGGGTGACGAACTACCGCCTGCGCGATTTGATTCTGGATTATGTGCTGACCAATGTGCTGGACGCGGAGGATTTCGGCTTCGAGTTGAACATGCTGCTGGCGGCGCACGGGCAGGGGGCATATTCGATGTTGAATCTGCTGGACAGTCACGACACTGCCCGCATCCTGACCACGCTGAAGGGCGATGTGGAGCGGCTGCGTATTGCGCTGACGCTGCAAATGACGCTGCCCGGCGCGCCGATGATTTACTACGGCGACGAAGTGGGTCTGTTGGGCGAGACCGATCCCGACTGCCGCCGCTGCATGCCCTGGGATGAATCCGCCTGGAACGCGCAGGTGGCGCAGATGACGCGCGAGCTGGTCGCGCTGCGTCGGGCGCACCCCGCGCTGCGCCGCGGCAGTCCGCAGATCCTGACCGCGTTCAACGGCGTGCTGGCGTACCGGCAGGCGGCGGAGGGGGATGAAGTGATCGTGATCGTCAATCCGCGCGAAGAGGTGCCGGAGCTGGCGGTGCCCACAGGCAGTTCGGCGGCGCACTGGCAGGCGGCAGGGGGAGGGGAAGAATACGTCTCCGCGGGCGGCGTGCTGCATCTGGAGCGGGTTTCGGCGCGTTCGGCGCTGGTGAAGGACTGATCCCCGACGGCTACGACGCGCTGAAGGACGCGGTAAATGACCTACCCCAACCCTCCCTGGAGGGAGGGAGAAGACGTTTTGGAAGAAATTAAAGAAATTGCGTTGGCTCAACCCTCCCTGGAGGGAGGGAGAAGACTCTGTGCCTGCGCACTCGGTACAAGGCGCGATAAAAGACCTACCCCAAGTTAATCATCCCATGGGAAGTGTCTGGGTGGAGCATGAAGGGAACACATCCAACCAGGACTCCCTTCATATTTACGGCATGGATTGTTTATTTTCTTCCATTGCGCCAGGTGGAATCAT
>JBDKTF010000226.1:0-2765 GCA_039680295.1 Anaerolineaceae bacterium | reverse complement strand
GGCGGAAGATACCGCCCCCGTTTATTGTCCCCAATGCGGGCGGCGCGCAAACCGGGGTGATCTGTATTGCCGTGCCTGCGGCACGCCCTTGCGCCGTTCGTGACGGGCGCATCTGCTTTGGAAAGCGCGCGCGAAGTAAAAGGGTAAAAGACCCTGAACCATGTTTAATCTGCATCCTTCCCATTCATTGGGAAGGATGTTTTTGATCCGATTCAGTCGGCGAGCGGATCAGAAGGGGTGATGCCGTGGCGCGGATTTGTCCTGATCTCATTCCAAAAAATCACCCTATATTAATAAATGCTCATATTGCCCACCAAAATCTTGACAATCTATTGCATTGACTTTGTGGGTGGCTTATAATACCGACCGTTTGCGCTGAAAGCAAAACCGGTCGCCGCGCATGTCAGGTCAGGTGGCTGCGCACAGGATGAGCGGTAGAGCGATCAGCTACAATGTTCTCCGGTGATAAAACCGGATGTTGGTAAATGAAAGAGGAGAAGAAGTTAATGAAAAAGCTTTCTGTTTTGTCGATCCTGGTTGTAGCCAGCATGCTGCTTGCTGCTTGCTCCGCTGCTGCCACCCCCACTGCGACTGAAACCGTTGCCGCTACCGAAGCTCCCGTTGTGACCGAAGCTCCTGTGGCGACCGAAACCGCCGCTGCCACCGAAACCGAAGTTGCGACCGAGGTTTCCATTGACCGCACCGATCAGGGTAAGGTTTCCAAACTGATTGGCTTCACTGTGAAGAGCATGGAAGGCAAGGATATTGCCCAGGTTTCTGACCTGCTGATCAACGCCGCGACCTCACGTGTGGATTACGTTGTCGTCAACACCCTCCCTGATCTGGGTATTGATGCCGCCACCGTCCTGATCCCCTTCATGACCATGACCCTGCCTCAGGAAGGCGCCGATCCCATGGCTTTCTACTTCACCATGGAAGACGCCGTGCTCAAGCACGCTCCTGTTTTTGATCCTGCCACCGACATCAACACTGCTGACTGGGACAAAGCTTACAAAGCGTACTGGAACACCTACACCACCGACATGATTGGCGATCTCCCGGCTCCTGCCGAAGGCGCACCTGAAATCACCCCCATGCCTGCCGCCACCACCACGCTGCTGACCATCAAAGCCAGCCAGCTCCTCAACGTTGCAGTTGCAGACAAGGGCACCATCGCCGAAATCGATATCGATCAGGTTCTTGGTAACGTCCTGGATGTCGTCGTCTCCGATGGCACCAATGCAACTCCTACCCCGATGTCCGGACTCACCATTGCAGCAGGCGCCGACGCCCTGACCGTCTCCGCGAACTGAGGTGAGTAAGAGAACGTCTCTGCCGTAAGGTGGAAACAGACGTTCACCACGTACTGGACAATGTCCAGTCAGTCGAAAGACAGCAAGAGAGAAGCCCTCTGGATTTTCCAGAGGGCTTTTTGATAATCCTATTCTCTTGATTCACATTTGGGTTGATCCAACTTATGGGGTGGGACGCGCCAGTCCCTTCACCGAACCGCCCAGATCACGGATTGCGTCAAACAGGATTTGCAGTACGTAGTCGCCGTTATGCGCGTAAGCGCCCGCATCGCTGGCGATGGCATGGTAGTTGTAGGCGGCGCGCAGCAGACGCGGCGTCCAGATGGTAAAGGCGTTTTGTGGATTGATCTCTTCGGGATCAACCACGCCGTTATTGTTATTGTCCTTGAAATAATAGGGGGAGGTGTCTGGTGTATACGCCAACGGTGTATCCATGTATACCCCCGCATACCACTGCATTTTGGCGTAGAGTTGTTGCTTTAGGCTTTCAATTTCTTCCGCCAGACCCTCGTTCAGATTGCCGTTGCCGTTGTAGTCTTGCGTTGCGTTCACCCAACGAACCTTCTCAGGGTCGCTCACGCCGTGACAGCGAACGCACTGTGTCCCGTCGACCTTCAGAGTATGGGCATCGTGGCAGCTCAGACAGGTATCGCCGCCGCCGGGATGGTAAAAGTCGGCGCTGTACTTCTGACCGGGGTACTCGTATAGACTGTGCGCTTCACTGCCGAAAAGAATCGCCGCTGCCGAGCCGGGATGCTGCACGGGCAGGTCCATTTTGCCGCTGGGCTCATCGGCGCGTGTGGCGCCGATGGTGGCGGTCACATCTGCCCCCGATGTCGTTCCGGTGTGACAGGAAAGGCATAGATTGCTGGAATCGTCGATATTCTCGTAACCCAGGCGAACACCCGCCGGAAAACTCGTCTCTCCCGCATCCTTGAGGGCAAAGGTGCGTAAATCGCTGTGACATGTGCTGCATTCCAGGCTGACCGCAGGGGATTGGCGTGTGCTCACCTCATCCAGCGCGTATTGGGCGGCGCCGGTGCTGGTGTGGCAGCGTGAGCATGCTGCCGGGACGGTGCCTGCCTCATCCCACTGTCGGAACGCGGTGGCGGCGCTGTCGAAATGCCCTGTGGCGGTGCGGCTGGCGTGGCTCAAGTCGATGGGGGTGCTGATTTTCTTGTTCAGGTCTTCGATCGAGTCGTACAGAAGTTCAATCAGGTATGCGCCGTTATGCGCATAGCCGCCTGCGTCCGCAGAGGCATAACGGTAATTGTAGGCTGCCTTGAAGAGGCGCGGGGTCCACCCGGCTTAGGAATGGGGCGGCGGCACTTCATCCGGATCAGTCTTGCCGTCACCGTTGAGATCGATGAAGAAATAGGGGTAGGTTTCCTGATCGTAAACGATTGGCGCCGCTGCCGCTTCCTTCGCGTAAATCTGGATGGCTTGATACAG
>JBDKTF010000123.1:0-2740 GCA_039680295.1 Anaerolineaceae bacterium | reverse complement strand
CTGTTTCTTCGGCGGAATAACCGGCATTCACTGCCTCTGAAACCCGCTCTTCCAGTGCCGCCAGATACGCCTGGTCGTTTTCGATCCTGGCGCGGATTTCGGGCGCATCCTGGGTGGGATCGCCGTGCCCGGGGATCAACACATGAATATCCATTAACGCCAGCATCGACAGGGTCTGGCGGTATGCGCGCAAACTATGGCTGACGAAGGGAATCTCTTGATTGGAAAGCATATCCCCTGCCCACAACACCCCCGAGGCAGGTTCGTGGATCACCAGCCCGTCAGCGGTGTGCCCCGGCGCGGACAGACAGCGCAGATTCATCCCGTCCAGATGCAGGGTCATGCTTTGTTCAAAGATCATCTCGGCGGACGGCGGACGAAACGGCGGCTTTTCGTTTAAACCGTTCTGGTGCTGCCATGCGACAACCTGGTGGCAGATCTCTGTGCTTTCGCGCCCCAACACATGCGGGTATTCAGCCTGCGCCACGATCCGGGCACTTATAAACGATGCCGCCCCCAACACATGATCCCAATGCCCGTGCGTCAGAAGGACCCAATCGGGCGACCATCCATGGATGCGCGCCAGCATCTGCCAGGCGGAAATTTCATCGGGCGCCATCCCCGGATCAATCAGAACAATGTGCCGGTTGCTTACCCAGGCGCCGCTGTTGGTCGCAAAGAAACGACTCTGCGCCAGCCACAATCCAGGAAGAAATTCATCAGGTGGTTTCATGCCGCGATCCTGCCTATCGTTCCGCCGTAGACCATGAAGTGTTCCTCGCCATCCAGTCCCAATTCATGATTCAGCAGATTGTCATCATAAGCGCCGATGGCGCACACCCCGCAGCCGAGAGCCTCCGCTGCCAGGTACAGGTTCTGGCAGACATGCCCGGCGTCCAGATGCAGATAGCGATACCCCCGTTCATCGTAGCGCCAGTACATGCGCGCCAATACCGCCGTCCAGAAGAAGGTCACCGCGCTGTTTTGGATTTGTTTTTGATCCATGCAGGCTGCGGTAAGCCGCGCATTCACGTCGGGGGTGTCATCTACCAACGCCAGACGATGGCTGAGCGCCAGATAGCGGTAAAGACCCGGCGCCAGCCCTTCCACGCGGTTGACCAGCAGGTACGTTTCGAAAGCGTGGCGCGATCCCGCAGAAGGCACGGTGCGGTTCGTGGCTGGGCGCGCGCTCACTTCTTTGACGCCTTGGGTTGCCCAGAGCAGGAAGGAAAATTCCATCAGAGAAAGCGGGTCATCGGTGTAGACGCGATGGGTCTTGCGGTTTGTCAGCATCTGCCGAAAATCCACAGGGGGCAGGATCATGCCCGCGGGGTCAGGCAGATTAAAAACCGGTGCGGATGGATCGACGGGAAGCTCCAACGGCGGCTGGGGAAGTCCCTGCTTTTGGCGTGTGGGTCCGTACATGCCGGGTTGGGTGCCTGCCATGAAACGCCTGCCGATGTTTTCACCTTTTCCACCCTCCACCCAATCCTTGATGAAAGGCTGGAGTTTGATCGGATTGAATTCAGTAAAATGGTGATCCGCCAGACCACTGAGATGATAGGGATCCTGGGCAAAAAATGCCTGCACCTTTTCAAGAGATTCTGCCCGCGCCACCGCCATTCCACCCGTGCGGGGTTCCTGCGGACCCGAGAACAATAACATACCCGAGTCATATCCCGTCTGAAGGAAAGCGCGGTGCTGCGCCACCACTTCGCCCAGCTGGTCGGCGGGGATACGGTAGGCAATTTCAACAATAAAGTGTTTCATGGGCTCCCTCTCTTGAATTATGCGGATAATTTATTGTATATCGAATCACAAAATTGTTATCAGAAAACGGCAAATATTTAATCGAAAAGGACTGCCCGAAAGAGCGGGGCAGTCCTATGAATGGTTTGGAGACAGGATCAGGATGGATTTTGGGGTTGATTCCAGGCGGCATGGATGCGCCTGAAAGTTTGACCAAGTTCTTCAGGAATGATGCGTGTGGCTGCCACACTGGTCATGAAGTTGGTGTCGCCGCTCCAACGCGGGAGAACGTGAATGTGCACATGTTCCGCCACGCCCGCGCCAGCCGCTTCACCGATATTGATGCCCACATTAAACGCCTGCGGATTATATACCAGGCGCAGCACGCTTAACGCCTGATTGACCATTTCCATCATTTCGCCGCGGGTTTCCGCGTCTAGGGTTTCGATGCTGGGTTCGTGCACGTACGGCACCACCATCAGATGACCATTGGTATAGGGATAACGGTTGAGAATGACAAAGGCGCGCTCGCCGCGGGCAACCACCAGATTATCCGGGGTGTCTTCGGCGGCATTGGCGGCGTTGCAAAAGATGCAGCCGTCGGGTTTATCCTGTTGTTGGATATAGTTCATGCGCCAGGGGGACCAGAGTACGTCCATTTTGAGAGATCACCTTTCGCAAAGTTTATTCATTTTAGCACCAATTTGGGTCTCACCCCGTCGTTACAATGGATGAGAATTTATTAACTTTTGACAGATTCAGGCACGCCCTGACGGGGCTCTTCGCGTTGACACGTTTTCGTGTTCGTCTCGATTTGCCACACCGGCTTTCGATATCGACAAAATTGAAAAGGAAACGGTAGATCCTTCCACCGTTGACAGGCGGGTGCAAGCAGGGTAATGTTAAAGGCGATGAAACAATCCCTTCTTTTTCAACCTGCCTCTCTGAGTGTAAGCGAGATTACACGCTATCTGCGCCAGCTCTTTGAGAG
>JBDKTF010000335.1:0-5627 GCA_039680295.1 Anaerolineaceae bacterium | reverse complement strand
GAACGGCGTCTTCCGGCATCCTTCCGGGGTATAATATGCGCCATGAGCACATACCACTTCACCTACGATATTCCCGTACGCTACGGCGATCTGGATCCGCAGGGGCATTTGAACAATGCCCGTTTTGTCTCTTTCATCGAGCAGGGACGATTCAGTTACGTCCGAACCCTGGGGCTCTGGGACGGCAATTCTTTCGAAGACCTGGGCTTGATTGTGGCGGATGTCCATGTGACTTATCTTGCGCCTGTGTATTTCAATCAGACGGTGCGGGTGGGTGTGCGCGTCAGTCGACTCGGCAACAAGAGCATGGATTTTGCCTACGAGCTGACCGACGCTGCCGACGGCAAACTGTTGGCGCGTGCCGAAACCGTCATGGTGAGTTACGATTACCATACCGACCAGAGCACTCCCATTCCGGATGCCTGGCGGCAGATTATTTCGGATTATGAGGGGATTCCCATGCGGGAGCCTCACGCCTGAACTGTGGAGGAACCGATGACACTGCCTGAAATCAATACCGAATACCTGCTCCACTTTTTGACGGGTCTTTTGAACACCCCCAGCCCCACCGGTTTTGCCGAGGCAGGGATTGCTTATGTCGAGAATGCGCTTGAAGCGTTTCCGGCGCTTTCCCTTTCCCGCACGCGCAAAGGTGCGCTGGTCGCCACCTGGCAGGGCGCGAAAAGCGATGCTCCCCGTGCGCTGACAGCCCATGCCGACACGCTCGGCGCCATGGTTAAAGAGATCAAACCCAACGGGCGTCTCAAAATGACCCAGATCGGCGGTTACCCCTGGAATGCCATCGAAGGGGAAGGCTGTACGGTTCATACCGCGGCGGGCAAGACGGTGCGCGGCAGTATTCTGATCAGCAAAGCTTCCAGCCATGTGTACGGCGCGCAAACCAGCGAAACCAAGCGCGACGCTGACGGGATGGAAGTGCGCCTGGATGCGCGCACAACTTCTCCTGCGGAAACCCGCGCGCTGGGCATCGAAGTGGGCGATTTCATCGCGTTCGATCCGCGCGTGGAAGTGACCGAAGGTTTCGTGCGCTCGCGCCACCTCGACGATAAAGCCTGTGTGGCGTGCATTGTCGCGGCGGTGGACGCCCTGACCCGCGCCGGACTTCAGCCGACTCAGAAGACCTATCTGCACATCAGCAATTACGAAGAGGTGGGTCACGGCGCATCGGCGGGCATCCCGGCGGATGCGACCGAGCTGGTTTCGGTGGATATGGCAGCGGTGGGCGAAGGGCAGAACTCGGACGAGTTTCACGCCACACTGTGCGTCAAGGATTCGGGCGGACCCTATCATCACGGCTTGAGCAAACGTCTGCGCGCGCTGGCTGAAAACAACGCCATCGACTACAAAGTGGATATCTATCCCTATTACGGCTCAGACGGTGAAGCCTACTGGCGCGCCGGTGGTGATGTGGCGGTCGCGCTTATCGGTCCGGGGGTGGACGCCTCTCACAATTATGAGCGCACGCACCTGGATGCTCTGATCGCCACGACCCAATGGGTGATGGCGTATCTGCTGGGTTGATATCCATACAAATCATCACCCGGTATTAACCTGATTCTGATGCGGGGTTGATAAAATTTCTTTATAAACCAATGATCACGCTGCGAAAGGCGTCGAAATTTGGTACAATCAAATCAGATAATTTATGTCTTTATCTGGTCTGCATAGACCACCGGACATTTATTGGTAAGTTGTCCCGGACTTGACCTGGCTTATCGGCGGGATGGGGTTTGCGCCCCCAATCGATAAGCGGCAAATTGTAGGAGGTATATTGTGGCAGGCATGGAACGATTTACCCAACGAGCACGCCGTGTCCTCAGCCTGGCTCATCAAGAAGCGGAACAGATGCACCACAACACCATCGGCACCGAACACCTTCTCCTGGGCTTGATGCAGGAAGAAGGCGGGGTGGCGGGTCGGGTGTTGCGCGATCTGGGTTTGGAAACGGACCGCGTCCGTGAAGTGGTGGAGCGGCTGAGTGAAAGCGAACCTTATGCGGGCGGCAAAATTGAATTGACAGCCGACACCCAACAGGTGTTGGAGTTTGCCATTGATGAAGCCCGCCGGATGAATCATCATTATATCGGTACCGAGCATCTGCTGCTCGGATTGGTGCGTGCCGAGCAAAGCACCGCCATGAACGTATTGCGCCGTCTGGGCGTAACGGCGGAGCAGGTGCGCCGCCAGACGCGCCGCGTTTTGCAGGAGAGCTCCAGCTCCACCGGACCCGAATCCGTGGCGCAGGGCGCATCCCAGCAGCGCGCTTCACAGGCGAAGGAAAAAGAAAACCGCGCCAAGACCCCCCTGGTAGATCAGCTTGCGGTGGATTTGACCACGCTGGCTGAAGAAGGCAAGCTCGATCCGGTGATCGGACGCCAGACGGAAATCGAACGCGTCATCCAGATTCTGGCGCGCCGCACCAAGAACAACCCCGCCCTCATCGGTGAACCCGGGGTGGGCAAGACCGCCATCGTGGAAGGACTGGCGCAGCGCATCATCGAAGGCGATGTGCCCGCGCCCCTGCTGGACAAGCGCGTCTTGCAGTTGGACGTCGGTTCGCTGGTGGCGGGCACCATGTACCGCGGTCAGTTCGAGGAGCGGCTCAAACGGGTCATCGACGAGCTGAAGCAGTCGGGCGCCATTCTCTTCATCGATGAACTGCACATGCTGGTGGGCGCCGGTTCTGCCGGTTCTTCGGTGGACGCTGCCAACATCCTCAAACCCGCGCTTTCGCGCGGCGAGCTGCAGGTGATTGGCGCCACCACGCTGGAAGAGTACCGCAAGCACATCGAGAGCGATGCCGCACTCGAGCGCCGCTTCCAGCCCATCGTGGTCAATGAACCCACCGTGGATGAGACCATCGCCATTCTGCGCGGCATTCGCCCCGCTTACGAAGAGCATCACCGCCTCAGCATTTCGGACGAGGCGTTGGAAGCCGCCGCGAAACTTTCGGCGCGCTACGTCACCGAACGCTTCCTGCCGGACAAAGCCATCGACCTGATCGATGAATCGTCCTCGCGGGTGCGCATGTACAAGAGTCCCGGCGCCAAAACGGTGAAGGATCTGGTACGCGAGCTGCGCGAAGTGCGTCAAAACCGCAACCTGGCGGTGGAAGACGGTCGCAATGACGACGCGCAGACGCTGCTGGACCGCGAAAACGATATCGAAAATCAAATCGAAAAGCTGCGCAGCGGATGGGACCGCAGCAGCAGCCCGGTGGTCAGCGCAGATGATATCGCCGAGGTCGTGTCCATGTGGACCGGCGTGCCGGTGATGCAGATCGCGCAGGAAGAATCGCAGCGCCTGCTGCAAATGGAAGAAGAGCTGCGCAAGTCCATCATCGGACAGGAAGAAGCCATCGAAGCCATTTCCAAGGCGGTGCGGCGCGCCCGCGCCGGGTTGAAAGACCCCAACCGCCCCATCGGTTCCTTCATCTTCCTCGGACCCACCGGCGTAGGCAAAACCGAGCTGACCAAAGCGCTGGCTCGCTTCCTCTTCGGCAGCGAAGAGGCGCTCATCCAGCTCGATATGTCCGAATTCATGGAACGCCACACCGTCAGCCGATTGGTGGGCGCGCCCCCCGGATACGTGGGTTATGAAGAAGCGGGTCAGCTCACCGAAGCCATCCGCCGCCGCCCTTATTCCATCGTGGTTTTCGACGAGATCGAAAAAGCCCACCCCGAGGCGCACAACATGCTCCTCCAGATCATGGAAGAGGGTCACCTCTCGGATGCCAAGGGGCACAAGGTGGACTTCCGCAATGCCATCATCGTGATGACATCCAACATCGGCGCGGAGATGATCAAACGCCAGAGCAATTTCGGCTTCGCCCTCGAACGTGACGAAGCGGTGGAAGAGCAGGAAGCCTACGAAGACATGCGCAAGAAGCTGCTCGATTCGCTCAAGCGCGTCTTCCGTCCCGAGTTCATCAACCGTCTGGACGCGGTGATTGTCTTCCGCGCGCTCACCCGCGAAAACATTCAGAAGATTGTGTCGCTGGAAGTGGATAAGGTGGCGAACCGGCTGAAGGATCACGCCATCACGCTGGAAGCCACACCCGCCGCGCTGGATTCGCTCGCCACAGAGGGTTACGACCCCGATATGGGCGCCCGCCCGCTGCGCCGCGTCATCCAGCAGAAGGTGGAAGATCCGCTCTCCGATGCACTGCTTTCGGGTCAGTTCGCCGACGGTGAAACCATCGAGATCGGTCTGGACGAAGATCAGCAGGTGGTTTTGAAACAACTGGAAGAAAAAGAAGGGGAACCCGAAGCGCTGCCGGAAGGCGTTTGACCCCCGCTCATTTCTGGATTTTTGTTCTATAATGATCAGTGCGAGTCCGCAAGGACTCGCACTGATGGTATAAAAACAAGCTTTGCGAACGATGAGGATTCCTTTCCTGACAAGGAAAAGAAAGGTTTGGAAGGGGTGGGGCTGAATACAAAGGTATAGCTCGTCAAAATAAACGTTGTAAGGGTAACCAGCTGTTTATCCCGACATGAAAATGAATAACCACAAGGGTTGCCCCTACATCTCTTGATTTCATATTCGCGTTCCTCGCATTAATCACATTGAAAGGATGCCCTCATGCCGAAAACTCTCACCCAATACGTTTGCCAGCAGTGCGGAAGAACCTCGCCGCGCGCCATGGGACGCTGCCCCGGCTGCGGATCGTATGGGACGATGATTGAAGAGATCATCTCAGAACCTTCGGCGCCCGCGGCGGCGCACGCCGCCCACGTCGGGCGGGGCTTGAGCAGCCGATCCACGCCGGTGCGCCTGCGCGAGATCGAGGGCGATGTCGAAGAACGCCTGCCTTTGCCCATTGGCGAATTTGCGCGGGTGTTGGGCGGCGGCGTAGTACCTGGGTCCATCGTGCTGGTCGGGGGCGATCCCGGCATTGGCAAATCCACGCTGATGCTGCAAATGGCGGTGGAAATGGCTGCCGTGGGAACGGTGCTTTATGTCTCCGGCGAAGAATCCGAACGGCAGATTAAAATGCGCGCCATGCGCCTGTTGAAAGATGAGAAGGGCGAACTGGCGCCCCTGCCCGAAAACCTGCTGCTGGTCACCGAAACCAACATGGACGCCATTCTGATGCATCTGGACGAAATCCACCCCATGCTGACGATCATCGATTCGATCCAGACCGTCTATCTGCCGGAAATGGAATCCACCGCCGGGTCGATCTCACAGGTGCGTGAATGCGCCTCGCGTCTGCGCGAACTGGCAAAATCCACCGGTACGGCAGTTTTCGTCATCGGACACGTTACCAAGGAAGGCGTCATTGCGGGTCCGCGTGTGCTGGAACATATTGTGGATACGGTGCTTTATCTGGAAGGCGACCGCTATCAGGCGTACCGCCTGCTGCGGTCGGTGAAAAATCGTTTTGGCGCCACTGCGGAAGTGGGCGTGTTTGAGATGCGCGAACGCGGCATGGCAGAAATTACCAATCCATCCGAGGCGTTCCTGGCGGAACGGTTGGTCAATGCCCCCGGCTCCGCCATTGCCGTGACCATGGAAGGCACCCGCCCGCTGCTGGTGGAAATTCAGGGACTGACCAGCCGCACCAATTTTGGCAATCCGCGGCGCACACCCAACGGGTTGGA
>JBDKTF010000134.1:0-5812 GCA_039680295.1 Anaerolineaceae bacterium | reverse complement strand
GCGGCAACACGCCAACCACAGCCGGGAAGGAACCCGTTTCGGTCCACAGAGTCAGGGTGGCGCCCGGCAGCGCCCTCACAGTCATCCCACCCATGCGCTCCACGCGTAAATATCCATCGGGGGTAATACGGCGGACGATCAACCCTACCTCATCCATGTGCGAGATCAGCATGACGCGTTTCCCCTTGCCGGGAATGTGCGCGGTCAGGTTACCCAGCGGATCCTGGTGCACTTCGCACCCGAGTGGAAGAGAAGCACGGATCTGATTGGCGACTGCCGCTTCACGCCCGGGCAAACCGGGAAGGTGCGTCAGGCTGGATAACAGCTCGAGGTCAAGGTCGTCCAGGTTCATTCCCTTTTCCCTCCCCTGATCGCCGCCATGCGCTCGACCTTCTGTTGGAGGATCAATTCATCGCCCACGTCTTTGCGGTGACGCAGCTCAGACGGCTGGCAGCCGGCGAGCAGGTTTTCAATCCGCGCCGAGACCGCGCCCGGATTCGCGCCCAACCCGACGATCGCCATCGTGCGGGAACCCAGAGTCTGGAATCCATGCGCGGTGCGCTGAACGGAAGCGTAGATGATGGAAAAGCCCGCTTCTGCAATTTTCTTCTCATCCAGATTGAAATCGACGGGGTCGGGCTTGTTATCCGGGTAATCGGCGGGGACCAGATACTTCACCACGGAGGCTTTTGATTCAAAAGAAACCTGGGCAGGGTCGATCTTCCCGGCGGCAATGCCAGCGAACAGCACCGGCGCATCGCCGTTGAAAAGGGTCATCTCGTTGATACCCTCGGGGTCTCCCAGGCGCACGTTGAATTCAATCACCCGCGGACCCTTTGCAGACACCATGAACTGACCATATAAGAAACCGCGGTACGGCTGCCCGGTTTCTTTTTCCAGCGCTGCCACCACATCGATCATGAGTCGGTCGGCTTGAGCCAGATCATCCTCGGTAATGAAGGGCATCGAACCATTCGCCATGGTATACGCACCCATCCCGCCGGTCATGTGTCCCTGGTCGCCGTCAAAGGCGTATTTAAAATCCTGAGCGACCGGCATGGGCGCCAGTTTCCCGTCGGCAACAAACGCCATGCGAGAGAACTCTTCTCCGACCAGACGTTCTTCCAACAACACACTGCCGTCTTTGCGGATCAGAGAAGCGGCGTCTTCAACCGCTTCGTCAATCGAGTTCAGGTGAACGCCCATCACGCGTACGCCCTTGCCGCCGGTCAGACCAAGCGGTTTTACGGCAACTTCGCCCGTCTCTTCGATGAACTTGCGAGCCTCATCGGCAGTGGTAACGACTTTCCACGCCGGAGAACCCCAGCCAACCCGATCACGAAGCAGCTGGCGCATGAAACCCTTATCCCCTTCCAAACGCGACTGCGACTGCGTCGGACCGAGTGCGGGGATGCCATGCGCGCGAAGCGCATCCACAGCGCCGCTGGTGAGGGGACCTTCGGGACCCACCACCACGAAATCCACGCCCACGGCAGAGAAATACGCCACCATGCCGTTTACATCTTTCATGCTGCCCAGTTTTACGTCGCGGGCAATTTTCTGAATGCCCGGATTCAAACTACTGCCGAATACAAATAACGCATCACGATCCTGATTTCGTGTCAACGCTGCTGCGAGCGCATTTTCACGTCCGCCGCTTCCAATAAGACCAATTTTCATCGTTACCGCCTTGTTTGATGCAATTAAGAAAAGGAGTCTGCGGGAATAATTCCCACAGACTGCCCCTTATACCCATCCAGAACGACCCGATACAGTCAATTCCCCGGTAAATCACGCACCCAGATTTGCCGCCATCTGGCGAACAGAATTCTGGAGCCCATCCACAGGGAGATTACTTACGGGCAGAACGGACAGTAAATTCGTAAAGATCACTGCGGTATAAAATGTGTTTTGATTCCGCAGGTGTGCCATCCTCCAGGTAAGCCACGCCATCCACCATCAGCAGAGGCATTCCCACCGGGATCGATAAAAGCGCCGCTTCTTCGCCACGAGCAATGACCGGAGAAATCGTCTGCTCCTGCCAGCTCAACAGCAGGCTGTATTGCTGTTCCATTACATCGAAAAGGGATTGGAATGAAAAATCGAAACGCTCCAGGTCCGGACATAAGTAGGAGGGCACAAAGGATATCTGATACGCCATTGGCTGACCATCTCCCATGCGGAGACGTTCCAGCCGGTAGACCCAATCGCCTTCGTTGAGCTCCAAACGGTTGATCACCGCGGTGGAGGGATGTACCCGCTCCAGGCTCACCACTTTCGAACTGGGGGTCATGCCTTTGCGCCGCATTTCTTCGGAAAAACTGCTCATCCGCTGGAGCCCATAGTTCACTTTATGCTCGGTGACAAAAGTACCTTTACCCTGCATACGGGTGATGAGACCATTTCGTTCCAGTTCATCGAGCGCCTGCTGCGCCGTATTGCGGCTGACGCCAAAATTTTCGATCATCTCGCGTTCGGATAAAACCCGATCACCAGGCGCTAATTTGCCCGATTCGATATCCGCGCGAATGCTGTCGCTGATTTGAAGATATAAGGGTTTGAAACTGGAGCGAATGATGTGTGTCATATCCTTATCCCATCGTTGGGTGGACCCATCCACTTACACGATCTATTATATCCCGCCCATCCGTTTTGTCAATAACCCAAACCACCCGATTTTGATACAGATTCATCTCGAAATTCAAATTGGCTATTGACAATTAAATCTATTGCTGTATAATAACGCGAAATTAAAAGGAAATCCTGAAGATGCAATCCATCAGCTCGCTGTTTATTCTTGTCGTCATTCTTATGGTTCTCGTCATTGAGAACCTATTTCCAGTTTGGGCGGCAGAATGGACGACGAAGCGTAAGTAGTACGCAAATCAGGTCAAAACAAATAAAAAAACCGCCCAACCGGGCGGTTTTTTTATTCCCTGAACGCAGAAAAGAGGTCAGCACAAAGAGAAACCAGATACCGTTTTCACTTGATGACAGGAGAATTTCTCCCGCGTGAACACTGGCGTCAAAATCGACCAGACCACAATCCGCACCCGCGGAATCTATCTTATCCGATCAACCATATATTTTGAAAAAGGAGCAATCAAATGTCTGCTAAAAAAGCCACCGCAATCGATCCCATGCGCGAAGGTCATCCCGAAGCCTTCAGCGATGACCGCACCATCCCCGCCTGGGACCTGTCGGATTGGTTTGCTGCACCGGGAACCTCTCCCGCCGAGGTCAATGGAGCCGCTTACGAAAAGAACAATGAATGCCTGGGAAACGGGTATTTTGAAGCCTGAATTGTTCCGGGAACCATATTTTACGGGCGTTTTGCCGCGCATCCATCCGGTTCGTTTACGGTCCTGCCGCTCAGTTTCCAACGGACACATGAGGGCATACCGCTGCGGGACTCGCAGACCTGACCAGCGGGAGTATGGGTCCGTCCATCCGATCCAAACCGGATGGTTTCATCCCAAAAACACGTTTCAAGAAGTTTGACCACCAGAGGAAGTTACACCCAAAAGGCTCGAATGGTAGATCGACTTGAACGCAATGAACAAACTATACGATGAATCGGGACTGTCCAGTTACAAATGGCAGTCCCTTTTCTTTGCCGAAAACCATGCGGCAGAAAAAAGACTTGCAGCCATAATGCATGCTTTCACCCGAATCATTCAAAGCATACCGATCACCCATCAATTGGAAAACCTGGAGCAATCTTACATAATCCCATATTAATAATCTGTGTCATAATAATTATGATCGGGATGAAATGTCCGAACAACATGCGTTTCTCAAATCAGAATACTGGCGTTTTTTGGTGCGAGGAGACCATCATGGTCACGAATACGCATCCAACTCTTCCTGAGTTTGAGTATATCCGACCTGCGACCCTGGTCGAAGCGAGTAAATTCCTGGCTCAGCATGCTCATGAGGCTCGCCCATTTCTTGGAGGAACAGATATTTTTGTCCGCATGCGCGATGGCTTCCTCTCCCCTCAATATCTCGTGGACATCAAAAAAATAGATGGGATGAACGATTTGCGCTTCGACCCGGAAACCGGACTGACCATCGGTGCAGCGGTTAACATGAACCGTGTGATCGCTTCACCGGACGTGCAAAGGGTCTATCCCCTGCTTGCGCAAGCCTGTCAGGCTGTCGCCAGTACTTCGCTGCGCACGCGGGCAACCATTGTTGGCAACCTTTGCAACGCATCTCCTGCCGGAGACACCATCGGAGCCTGCATGGTTCTGGACGGGAAGCTTCTTATTCATGGGACAGACGGCTTCCGTCATGAGCCGTTGACCGGGTTCTTTTTGGGACCCGGCAAAACCACACTGAAAGCTGGCGACATCGTAACGGCGGTCTCCTTTCCTTTGCCCCCAGCGGGCAGCGTTGGAACCTACCTTAAGCTTGGGCGAAACAAAATCAGCGACCTGTCCATCGTCGGCGTGACCGTCTTTGCCAGCCCGAATCCTTCTCTGCCGTCTGGAATCCATTTTCATATTGTGCTGGCATCTGTCGCGCCAGTTCCGATGGCTGCCACACAGGCAGAAGCCCACCTGGCGAAACAAACGATCACGCCTGAAACCATTCGCGAAGCCGCCCAGTTGGCTTGCGATATGAGCAAACCCATCGATGATATCCGCAGCAGCGCCCGATACCGCAAATTAATGGTCAGAAACCTGACCGAAATCGCACTCACCAGAGTGTGGAGAGAAATTCAGCAGTAGATTCTCTTGTTTCATTTGCCGGATTCTGGTTGGAATGATTTTCTGGAGGGTAGATGGCTCTGCATGATATCAACCTCAATGTCAACGGCAGCCCGGAACGGGTCACGGTACCAGCCAATATGACCCTCATGCGCATGCTGCGTGAAGTTCTCGCATTGACCGGGACGAAAAATGGTTGTTCATCCGGGGAATGCGGCGCCTGTACGGTTCTATTCGACGGGGAACCGGTGAACAGCTGCATGGTACTGGCGGTCGAATGCGAGGGAGCTGAGATCATCACGGTCGAGGGGTTGGCTGGCGACCGGCAGCTCGACCCCATTCAAGATGCCATCATCCAGGCGGGCGGCGTCCAATGCGGTTTTTGCATTCCCGGCATTCTGATTTCGTCCCGGGCATTGTTGAATCGAAACCCCAACCCAGATGAAGGGGAAATTAAAGAAGCGTTGGCAGGCAATCTCTGCCGCTGCACCGGTTATGTGCGCATCATCGAAGCCGTCAGGAAAGCCGCCGGAACACCAGAAGTCCAACCCTGATCCCCAAACACGACCTCACCGGTGAGATTTTCCATCCTGAATTTCGCATCATCTGGAAGAGGAAATCTATGGGAAAGAGCCATGCTCAGCATTCACAAAGTCCCGTCGGCGAGAGCAAATCACGCATCGACGCGCGCGAAAAAGTGACCGGCGCTGCGCTCTATGCAGATGACATCCAGTTCGGCAACAAATTGCTGCACGCGCGCATCAAACGCAGCCCATACCCCCATGCACGGATCAAAAAAGTGGATATTTCAAAAGCACTCGCCTTGCCTGGAGTCAAAGCGGTCGTCACCGGTGCAGATTTTACCGGTTACATTGGTCTATACCTGAAAGACCGGCACATCTTCTGCCGCGACCGGGTGCGCTATGTGGGTGATCCGGTGGCAGGTGTGGCAGCCGCGACGGAGGAAATTGCCGAAAAAGCCGTCGATCTGATCGAGGTGGAATACGAAGCTCTCGAGCCCGTTCTCGACCCGGAATTTGGCGCCAGTCCGCAGGCTCCCCTGCTCCACCCGGACCTGGATCAATATGTTGTTGCCA
>JBDKTF010000375.1:0-1968 GCA_039680295.1 Anaerolineaceae bacterium | reverse complement strand
CAGGGCATGGGTCAGATGAGCGGCGCACACCTGTTGGATGCCGAAACAGGGGAATATAATATCACCTATGCGCGTCACCTGTTCACCGATCAGGAAGTGCGCCTGCTGACCGTCGCCACCCGCGTGCAGGGACTGATGGTCGCGCCGGGCAATCCGCTGGGGATTCGCGGCATGGAAGACCTGGCGCGCACCGACGTGACGCTCGCCAACCGCAACCGCGGATCAGGCACGCGCTTATGGCTGGACATGACGTTGAGACGCTTGAACCTGCCCGCCGAAGGAATTCGGGGGTATCAGGAAACGTATACCACGCACACGGCGGTCGCTGAAGCCGTGCAGCAGGGTAAAGCCAGTGCGGGATTGGGTCTGATGGCTGCCGCGCGCGCGCACGGGCTGGACTTCATTCCCCTGTTCGAAGAGCGGTACGACCTGACGCTGCCGCTCGGCAACCGCAGCCTGCCCGCGCTGCAGCCGCTGTTGAACGATTTACAATCTGCAGAATTTCGCCGAATGGTGGAAAGTCTGGGCGGTTACGACACCCACCACACCGGAGACGAAATCATTCCATAACCTTTCAAAACGGAGACAACACTATGAAGAAAATGCTTTTCGGGTTCCTCGCGCTCGCATTGGTCCTGGCAGCCTGCTCACCGGCTGAAAGCACCCCGGCAGTCACCCAGGAACCCACCACCGGCTACGCCGCTCCCGCAGACAAAGAACCCGCGCAGACCGAAACCGCAGCAGGCTATCCGGCGCAGGGAGAAGTGGTGGAAATCCCCACCCCCGCGGGATACGCCGCGCCCGAAACCCCGAACACCAACATCAGCCTGCAGGTGATTCGTCCGAACGGCGAAGCGACCCTCTTCAGCGCGGAACAATTCAGCCAGCTGCCCACCACAGAGGTGAGCGGACACGCAGGCGTGCGCCTGACCGATCTGATCGCCGCGGTGGGTGTGAGCGATTACAGCGAAGTGGTGCTGGACGCAGCGGATAAGACCATGAGCTACACCAAAGCGCAGATCACCGATACCATGATCCTGGCGAACGTCGGTGACACCGGCGGAATGTACTTCCTCTCGTCCGACCTGGCGGAAGATCAGTGGCTGCACAACATCGTCTCGGTAAAGATCAAGTGACAGACGTAGAAAACCCGGTTCAAAAAGCGCGCCGGGTAAGGAATTAAATGGAAACCGCACCTGCTCGTAAAGGGGTGCGGTTTTGAATCTGGATCAGGCGGCGTCTGCTTTGGAAAGGTAGGTTTTGATCTTCGCGGAAAAATCGATCACATCCAGCGGCTTGGAGATGTAGCCGTCGCACCCGGCATCCAGCGTGCGCTGGCGGTCGCCGGGCAGCGTGTGACCGGTGATCGCCACCACCGGGATAAGATGGGTGACCGGATCGGCTTTCAGCCTGCCCGCCAGCACCCAGCCGTCGATTTCGGGGATGCTCATGTCCAGCAGGATGAGATCGGGCAGTTCGCGCTGCGCCAGGTTCCAGCCGTCGGCGCCGTTAGCCGCCTCCAGGACGGCGTAACCGGCGCGTTCAAGGAGGAAGCGGACCAGCTCAAGGTTGTCGCGGTTGTCTTCGATGACGAGGATTCGTTCCTGATTCATGTCTTCTTTCCCCGTATGGTTGGATTTTGGTAAATATACAATGGATTCGGGGATGCGTCAAATGAGTTCCTTGCCCCACATGGGGGAACGTGGTAAAATCGAAAACGCTCGGGAGGGTAACCCCACCCGGATGGAGGGATGGCCGAGTGGCTTAAGGCGCCTGTCTTGAAAACAGGTGTGGGGAAACTCACCGTGGGTTCGAATCCCTCTCCCTCCGCTGAAAGAGAGGGGCAACTGAATACAATTTGGGGAGGTGCCAGAGAGGCCGATTGGGCTCGCCTGCTAAGTGAGTGCTGGGATTTACCTCAGCCGTGGGTTCGAATCCCACCCTCCCCGCCTGAAAGAAAGAACCGTC
>JBDKTF010000412.1:0-4231 GCA_039680295.1 Anaerolineaceae bacterium | reverse complement strand
TCCCAGACCCCACTGGAATGGATGAATTGTTTTCAGACCCGATTACTCGACCGCTCGTCTGAAGCTCTTTCAATTTCGATGCGCCGCGATCTGGAAATCATCCAGCATTTTTATCATCTGACAAGTTATAGCTCACACCCACCTGCCCCCATTCAGCAGCATATTGTCTGGGGAGCCAGTCGACGCATCTCCCGCCGCTTGCGCTGGATCTATATCAAATCGAATGTTCAAAAGTTACAGTGGACGTATAATGGTAACTGGAGGAATGGATATGACCAAAAAATGGACTGATACCATCATTGATGTTTCCGGGATTCAGGTCGGACAGGCACAGGATGAAACCGCTTTAACCGGCGTTTCTGTGGTCATTTGTGAAAATGGCGCTGTCGCCGGGGTGGATCAACGCGGTGGATCCCCTGGAACCCGTGAAACGGATGCCATTCAACCCATGCACGCTGTGGATAAAGCCCATGCGGTGGTATTGGCAGGTGGATCAGCTTTTGGATTGGATGCCGCCAGTGGTGTGATGCGTTACCTTGAAGAAAAAGGCGTCGGTTTCAACACCGGTGTGGCGCGGGTACCCATCGTACCCGCGGCAGTGATTTTTGATCTGGCAATCGGGTCGGCACAGGTACGCCCCACCGCCGAAATGGGATACCAAGCCTGCTTGAACGCCAGCGCCGAGAATTTGCTGCAAGGGAATGTAGGTGCGGGCACTGGCGCCACCGTGGGGAAGATTTTCGGCGGAGCTGGCGCCATGAAATCCGGAATCGGCAGCGCCAGCATGGAAATTGGCGGTGGCGTGGTGGTCGGTGCGCTGGTGGCAGTCAATGCGCTGGGAGATGTGGTGGATCCAGATACCCAGAAAATCCTCGCTGGCGCCCGCTCCCTGCAAAAAGGACCTATTCACCTGGGCGCAGAAGGTTATTTCGCCAACACCCTGGAAGTGATGAAGACCATGGCTGGACGCGCCATTTTAAATTTTGCCAGTCATCAAAACACAGTCATTGGTGTGGTTGCCGCCAATGTCGATCTGAATAAAGAAGAAGCCAACAAAGTCGCCCAAATGGCTCAGGATGGGCTGGGGCGCACCGTTCGCCCTGCCCACACCATGTTAGATGGAGATACCATCTTTGCCCTCGCCACCGGCGGGCACCGTGTGGATGTGAACATTATCGGCGCATTTGCCGCTGAAGTATTCGCCCGTGCGGTGGTTCGGGCAGATCAGGCGGCGCAGCCCGCCGGCGGGTTACCTTCTGCCAATCAAACGAAATCGGAGTAGCGCCTGTGGAACCATTGCCCATTCCATCGCAGTTTGATCACCAGGATTACATGACCCTTGAAACCGACCGCAGAGACGGTACACCCGTAACCACACCAGTCTGGTTTGTTGAACAGGAAGGTGTACTTTATTTCCGCACCATGGCTTCGTCTGGAAAAGTCAAACGTTTGCGCAGAAACCCATCTCTACGCGTGGTCGCCAGTGATTTCCGCGGAAACCCGCTCGGCGAATGGATCGATGCGACGGCTGTCCTTCAGGATGCTGCGGAAACCAGACGGATCAACGACCTGATGACGCAAAAATACGGCATGAAAAAATGGTTTTTGGATATCTTCGGCGGCATGAATCGGGGCGAGCAGGTGATTTATGCCGTACACCTGAAAACTGGAGAAACATCCTTATGAGTGACCATCCCTTGCGCATCTTTAGTGGTTCAGCCCACCCTCGCCTCGCTTCAGAAATTGCTCAAATACTGAATACCCCCCTGGGTAAATCCACCACCACTTACCTGCCTGACAGCGAAATATTCGTTACGATCGATGAGGTGGTGCGCGGTCAGGATATTTATTTCGTTCAACCGTGCTGCGCGCCTGTCAATGATCACCTGATGGAAACCCTGCTCTATCTGGATGCATTTCGCCGCGCCAGCGTTCACAGTATCACGCTGATCATGCCCTACTATCCCTATGCCCGTCAGGAGCGCATGGCGCGCGGACGTGAAGCCATCAGCGCCCGGGTTGTCGCCAATCTGCTAGAGACCGAGGGCGCCAACCGTATCATCTTCATGGACATCCACAATCTTGCCATTCAGGGATTCTTCAATATTCCTGTTGATCCGCTCAGCGCCTTCCCAATCATCACCCGATACTTTGATTGCCCCGAATACGCAGATGCCGCGATCGTCAGCCCGGATGTGGGACGTGCCACTCTGGCAGGCAAGTATGCTGCCCGGTTGAATCTTCCGCTGGTGGTAATGCACAAACGACGCACAAGTTTTTCTGAAGCGCACACCACCGCTGTGGTAGGTGAAATTGCCGGGCATCGCCCCATCATTATCGACGACATGATGGCATCGGGCAGCGTGCTTAAACAAATTGACTCGCTGTATGAACGCGGTGCGCTTCCGGGCGCAATCTTTGCGGTCACCCATCCGATCCTTCTTCCGAAAGCACTGAAGATCCTCGACGAAGACGACCGCATCGCCAAACTGGTTGTCTGCGATACAATTCCAGTTCCGCCCGAGAAAATGCACCCCAAGCTCGAAGTTTTATCCATTGCGCCACTCCTGGCTGACGTGATCGCCCGTGAACACCGCGGTGAAAGCATCATCGACCAGCTTACCCTGGCATGAAAAAAATATTTCCACTGGTATAATGAATGATATTGGGATTACCTGATCATCTTCTGGGATCTATCTTTAATTTGATTCCATCATCATCGGCGTTTCACAATTCGAAAGGACTGACATGATCAAAATTATTGCAGACACTACATGCAGTGTACCGCGTGAAGAAGGCGAAGCACAGGGAATCATCTATCTGCCCCAGATCATCATTTTTGGAGAAGAAAGCTATCGGGATGACACAGAAATCGACACAGCCACCTTCCTGCAAAAGCTGCGTGCATCTGCCAAGCTTCCCAAAACTGCCGCCCCACCCCCTGCCCTCTATACGCCCATTTACCAGAAGCACGCATCGCGTGGCGATACAATGATCGTCATCACTCCTTCGTCAAAAGTCAGCGGAACATTCCGCAGTGCAACGGTTGCCGCCCAAGAATTTGCAGACGCAGATATTCGCATCATTGAAACCAGCACCATCGCCGGTGGATTGGGTGCAATCGTACTCCAGGCAAATCGTTGGGCTCAGGAAGGCATGGATGCCGATACTTTGGTGGAGAAAATCAAAGAGCTGGACAACCATGAGAAAGTCTACTTTCTCGTGGATACCCTGGAATACCTTTACAAAGGCGGGCGCATAGGCGGCGCTTCGGCTCTCGTGGGCAGCGTACTTCAGATCAAACCCATCCTTACTTTCGTGGATGGTGCCATCGAATCGGTGGAAACGCAGCGCACCAAACGCCGCGCAGTCGCCCGTATTCGCGAACTGATCGAAGCCGATGCTCTTGCCGGTGAAGAATCCAGATTCTGCATCTCGCAATGCGACGCATACGACGAAGCGCAAACGATCGCCGGAGAAATCGGTCCTGTGCTGGGTGTCTCCAGCGTGCCCATTTATGAAATTCCGCCCGCCATTGTGGTCCACGCCGGACCCAAAGTGCTGGCATTCAGTTATTTCCGCAAAATTTAACTGACCCACCTGAATTAACGAAAAAGGCGAAACCAATCTGCTTCAGAAAGGTTTCGCCTTTTTTCATCGAGGCTATCGTGCTGCCCGCAGTGCCTGTTCCAATTCATCGGCGGTCAGCAGGATGGGGTTGGTTTTCATGCTGTTCGCCGCCGCTGCTTTTTGGGCAATTTCCCTCAGCGCTACTTCTTCCACGCCAAACGAACGCAGCGGAGGAATCCTCATCTTTTTACACAGCTTTTCCACCCAATCCACGCCATCCAGAGGATCAGCGTCCGAATTCCCCGTCAGCCAGCCCGCCACTTCATGATACCGTTTCAACGCCAGATTCTCTGGATCGCGCGTGCGCAGAGCATGGATATTGGCGCGCATCGCCGGCGCCAGCAGCGCAGCGCAGGCAGTTCCATGCGGAATGGGATACATTCCGCCCAATGGCGCTGCCAGACCGTGGACTGCTCCCAATCCGGAGTTTGCCAGTGCCAATCCGCCGTAAAGGCTCACCAGAGACATGTTGTTCCGCGCCTCAAGATCGTTGCCGTGATCATAAGTCCGAGGAAGTGCCCATGCGCCCCGAGAGATGCCGTCCCGGCAAAAACCATCTGTCAACGCGTTGGCTGTTTTGGATACATAGGGTTCGATGACC
>JBDKTF010000409.1:0-2086 GCA_039680295.1 Anaerolineaceae bacterium | reverse complement strand
GAAAGCAGCAGCAAGCCCAATGCGCCGGCAAAATATCCCCACGAGATGCGCCGCAGCGCGTCCAGAAATTCATTCCAACCCTGCGTTGCCAGCAAATACACCAGCAGCCCCACAGCCAGCAGGGTACCCGCCCAACGCAGCCAGGACGGCTTTTTGCGCGGCGCGTTTTCAGTGGGGTTGATCTCGTCACTCATGGAAAAATCAACCTACAACGGTTTTATGGGTTGGATCGGGCAGGCTCAGATCCGGGGGAATATTCAGGGTGCGGCGGACTGTATAGGTGCGTTTGTTCTGCGATTCATGATAGGTTCGCGCCAGCAGCTCGGCGATCAACCCCAGAAAAATGGATTGGAAACCCAAAATGAAGAGCATCACACTCAACAGCAGCAGCGGCGAGCGGATGAGATGTTCGTTCAGGGTGACGCGCCGGATGACAATCACCAGCAGGGTCAGCAGGCTTAAACCCATCATCGCAAAACCGGTGCCGCCGAACAAATAAATAGGCTTGTTGGCGTAGCTCTTCAGAAATTTGACCGTCATCAGATCCAGCACCACTTTGAGCGTGCGTTCCAACCCGTATTTGGCTTTACCGAATTTGCGCGCGTGATGGTGCACCGGGATTTCGATGATGCGCGCCCCCACCCAACTGGCGTACGCGGGGATGAAGCGGTGCATTTCCCCATACAGGCGAAAGCCGGTGATCACTTCGCGGCGGTAGGCTTTGAGCGTGCAGCCGTAATCATGCAGATTCACGCCGGTGACTCTGGAGATCAACGCATTGGCGATGCGCGAAGGGAGCGTGCGCGTCAGGAATTTATCCTGTCGGTTGATGCGCCACCCGCTGACCACATCGTAACCTTCGTAGATTTTTTCCAGCATGGCAGGAATATCCGCCGGATCGTTCTGCATGTCGGCGTCCATCAATACAATGATCTCGCCGCTGGCGTGATCGATACCCGCTTCGATGGCGGTCGTCTGTCCAAAATTACGCCGCAGCAGCACCACACGCACGTGCTCAACATCTTCTGCGGCGATCTGCTCCAACACCTTCGCGCTGGAATCAGAGGAACCATCATCCACCAGCACCGCCTCCCAGGAGTTTCCCAGGGGGTCCAGAGCCTGTCGAATGGCAGGCATGAGCAAAGGAAGGTTCTCTTCCTCATTGTAAACGGGTACCACCACTGAAAGATCCACGCATGTACTCCTGATGAAAATATCAACGGCTCAAATTATACTACGAGCGGCGTTTACGCCGGTCCCACCACCAGCCGCCCGCCAGCACCGCCAGCGAGAGCAGCACGATCAGTCCCACCATCAGGCGGAAATCCAGCCGACCGCCCCACCAGCCGCCCACTTTGCGGCTGCCGTACCACTGGGTGAAGAACGCCAGAAAGATGCCTTCCACGATCAGCCAGCGGGGCAGCCACGGGTCGCGGTGACTGCGCGCCCAGGTCACCGCCCAGGCAGCCAGCAGCGCCATCCACGGCAGAAAGATGGTGCGGTAGCGCGGATTGTCGAACTGGTCTCCGCCCGCGCGGATGGATGCCACCAGCATCCATACCGCCAGCGCCGCCGCGGTGAATATCAGAATCCGGCGGTCGCGTTTGTCCTCAGCCTTCCAGATGGTAAAGAAAGAATACACCACCACCGGACCGATGAGATACCAGCCCAACGCCAGCACGCTGCCCAGCGTCTGCCAGAAAGGCGCCGCCGGATCGGTCAGCGCTGCCGGGAGCACCGGCTGGAACAAACCGTAGAGGGTCAGGAAAGGAATCTGAGCGCCGTCGCCAAACATGCGAAACACTTTTTGCAGCCAGCCCGACCGGTCCACCGTGGTGTGAATATCCCACAGCATGGATTCGCGGAACCACGGCCAGATGCCCAGACCGATCAGCACCGCCGCCGCCAGAATCAGCAGCCAGCCCCAGACCGGGATTTTACGCAGGCGGTTCCCGTCAATTCCATCGATCAGCACCCACAGCGCCAGCACCGCCGCCGCCGGAGCAGCCACCCGCCAGGAAAAAAGACCCAGTCCCAAAAGCGCTGTCGCCAGTCCGATCCAACCTTTGCGGTCGTGTTCCACCAA
>JBDKTF010000115.1:0-6150 GCA_039680295.1 Anaerolineaceae bacterium | reverse complement strand
CTGTTCATTCCCTATCCATCTTCGATCACAACCGCCCAAATCAAGGCGGTTCGCGCATTGAATCCGGAGATACTCATTCTGCATAATCAATATGCCACCAAGGGGCGACCGGAGTTCGATCCCGTTTTTCAGAAATGGTGGGACAGCCAGCCGGGGAATCCGGGGTATCTTTGCTTTTTGCGCGATCACCTGGGGAACATTTTACTCGTCGATGTGTGGAACCATCCGATGGTCAATATGACCCGATCGGAGTGCCGCCAGGCGATGGTTCAAAAAAATATCGACGACTTTATCGCGAGCAATACGCCCGAACATCTTTATGACGGCATCTACTGGGATCTGGTTTTTGGCTGGATCACCTGGCTCGGCGATGATATTGACAGCGACGGGGACAGCAAACCGGATCAGACAGACGCCCTGAACAGGGCTTACCGCGAAGGAATGATCGATTTTCTGACCCAGATTCGAGCCAGTTTGCCGGACGTTCTTCTGGCTGGAAACGAAGCTTCGCTGGACTATTCAACCTGGATGGATGGGCGCCTGTATGAATGGCAGCTTTCCAGCCTTCTGGACGGGGCAGACTATCTGACCTGGGATGAGGTGATTACCGAATACCGCGAATGGACCGTCCAGGCTTCGAACCGGCACATCACGATCATTCAAAGCGCTCCCGCGGCGGCTGTTGCCGAGAAGTATACGGGCAGTGATCTTGAAAATATCCCGCCGGAGATTCTGGCGGAAACCGAAGCCAGTTATCCGCGGATGCGTTATGGATTGACCAGCGCTTTAATGGGAGACGGTTATTACTCGTTTGATTTCGGTCCAATGATCCACGGTTTTCCGTGGTGGTACGACGAATACGGCGCACCCATCAACGATCCGCAATCGACGTTGCCTCCCCGGGGGTATCTGGGGCAGCCCACAGGCGATCCAATCCTTTTGGGCGATACTGCCGGGGTATGGATGCGCCCTTTTGAACATGGGCTGGCGGTGGTCAATTCGACCCTGAATGTTGTAACAGAAAATCTGCCGGGGACATATTGCCGGATTAAAGGCAGCCAGGCTCCATTATTTGCTACTGTTGTGGATGACGACCAGGCGGAATTCAGTGGGATCTGGGAAAGTCAGCAAGCGGGTCTTGACCAGTATGGAATGACGGTGCATCGATCCGGTCAACAGCAGGCTGCTGCGGCTTACATTCCTCAACTGGCGTATGCCGGCGATTATGAAGTTTTCATCTGGAATTCCTCTTCGGCAGACGAGAATGCTGTGCCGTCGATCCATATTCACCATGCTGAGGGGGATAAGGTCATTCAACGGGACGTGATGCCCAAGAAGGTTGGCTGGCAAAGTCTTGGGATATATCCGTTTTCGGCTGGAAATTCCGGGATGCTGGAAATCCGTTCTGACGGAACCGGAAGCGTCATCATTGACGCGGTCAAATGGGAAAGCATCGCTCGTTACAACAACGGCGCGCAAGTTCAACAAATCACCCTGCAACCTCAAGATGGGATTATTTTGATCCCCTGTAACTAATTGAAAGATGGGATCCATCTCGTAGAGGGTTTATGAGTAAAGATCGCCTGTTACTCATGGAAATGTTGGGTTTGTGTGGCGCTGGGAAGTCCTCTTTATACCGTCAACTCAAACAAGGAAACCCGCGCATTCACAAATTGCCTCCACCACCCAAATATTATTATTTACTATGTCTTCCGAAGCTGACCATTTTGTGGCTGCCTCTCTATCTGATTCGTTACCGGAAGACAAGGTGGTTCTCGCTTGGTGAAATCCGTTTGATGCTCTATCTGGAAGCCTGGCTTCCGTATCTCAAAAAACAATCGATTAAACATGATCAAATCATCGTTCTCGATCCGGGATCAATCTACTGGCTGAGCGCCCTGTTGGAGTTTGGACCAGAAATTACCCGTGATCCGCGTTTTAAAGCCTGGTGGAGCGCCATGTACTGGCGGTGGATGAATGCGCTGGATATCATCATCTGGTTGGACGCCCCCGATGAAGTGCTGTACAATCGGGTGATCCGCCGGGATGAGTATCATGAAGTGAAATACATTTCGAAGGATGAAGCCATCGCCAGCTTTGGTCGCTATCGGGGGTGGTATCAGAAGATCGTCGAACAAATGATTTCGCAGCGAGACATTCAAATATTCTCATATACCACAGATCAAATTTCAACAAAGCAGATGGCTGAAGAGATTCTTGCTAAAATAAACCTGTAGTCTGACGGGTGATTCATTTCTTGCAGTTCACGCCTCCTCTCTTCTGGAAGATGGATTTACGAGCGGTTGGTCAGGAAACAATATGGAAGAATACGCTGCGATCAAATTAATCCAGACATTATGCCGTCGGCTCAAGGAGGAACGGGTCGTATATTGCCATTGGAAAAGCAACGCGGCAATCGCTCGATCGGCTTCCGGAGAAAATGATCTCGATCTGCTGGTCAGCCGGACGGATCAACAACCTTTCACAGAAATTCTGCGTCAACTGGGATTCAAGGAAACCGCGGCGGAGGCAGATCGAACCTTTCCCGGCGTGACGCATTCCTATGGTTTCGATTCAGATGCCAACCGGTTTGTGCACATCCACGCGCATTTCCAGCTGGTCGTGGGTCAAGACGCGACGAAAAATTACCATCTTCCCATTGAAGATGCCTATCTGGCTTCTTCTTCGTCGGATGGTTTGTTTATGGTTCCGGCGGTTGAATTTGAATTAATCCTTCTGGTGATCCGGCTGACGATCAAACATTCTTCGTACAGCGCACGGCTGCTGCGGGAAGGAAGGCTCTCTTCGGCAGAACGGAATGAACTTCAATATTTAATTGACCGGGCTTCAAAGCCCAAAATGGATCAAATTCTGAAGGATCACCTGCCGAGTATTCCCCCGGATTTGTTTGAAACCTGCCTGCAAAACCTGTCATCCAATGCGGTGTGGTCGATCCGGCAAAGGTCGGGAAGAAAGTTGCTTCGTTGTCTGGCGTCGTTTACCCGGTATTCTCCGGTCACTGATTTTCGATTGAAGATCTGGCGGCGCGTTAAAGGGTCTTTTGGGCGGCGGATTTTGCGGCGGGAAGATAAAATGCGGTTTACACATGGGGGAATGATGGTGGCAATTGTTGGCGGTGATGGTTCAGGGAAGACCACTGCCATCGGAGAATTGGAACGCTGGCTGTCCGCGGATTTCGTTACCCGGCAGTATCACATGGGAAAACCAGACTGGTCTGCGCTGACAATCCTTGTGAGAGGAATTCTGAAAATCGGACGTTCGCTGGGCTTTTATCCATTCATGCGGGCGGAGATCCAATACACCCATGATCCAACACGGCTTGAGTTTCCGGGGATGCCGTGGCTGTTGCGGGAGGTCTGTACCGGGCGCGACCGGTATCTGACCTATATGAAAGCCAAAAAGGTAACAGCCAACGGCGGGATCGCGATTTTGGACCGATTCCCTCTCAAGCAAATCCAATTCATGGATGGACCTCAGGCAGTGCGAATGACTCAAATGATCCCGCGTACGAAGTGGATTCAATATCTGATCCATCTGGAGGAGAGTTATTATCAAAAAATATCCCTGCCTGACCTGTTGATTGTGTTGCACGTTGGTCCAGAAGTTGCAGTGCAACGTAAAACGACAGAAATTGCGGAAGAAGTGCGCGCGCGCGCGGCGGAAATCTGGGAAATCGATTGGAGTCAGACCCCTGCAAAAGTGATCGATGCAAGTCATTCCAGAGAAAAAGTCCTTTCTGACTTAAAAGAGTTAATATGGTCGCAGTTATCGAGTTGAGCCAAACCATGCAAGCCGATTATGCGCATAGTATTATTGTGGAGATCGTTGGACCGGCAGGCGCCGGGAAATCATCATTGTATCGGAATTTGAAATCCAGCCCGTTTGGATTTAAGGGCGCGACCATCCTGCCGGTGTGGAAACTGGCAAATGTTCCATTCTTTATCAAAAACATCCTTCAATTGATTCCTTTGTTTGTGCGGGTTCGTCTCAACGGGGATCGATTTTTCACGCGCCGTGAAATCGCCTGGATGGCGATGCTTAATGGTTGGGCTGATATTTTGAAGAAAGATTCCACCGGACAGGGCTATGTATTGTTGGATCAGGGTCCCATTTTCCTCATGTCCATCCTCTATGGGTTTGGTCCAACCGGACTTCAAAATGCCGCTGTGCAAAAATGGTGGGAAAGGATTTTCCTTCGGTGGAGAGGCGCCATCGATCTTGTCATCTGGCTCGACGCCCCCGATGAAGTATTAATGACAAGGATTCGGAACCGTTCTCAGGATCACATTGTGAAAGGCAAATCTGAAACTGAGATGCGCGAATTTCTGGCGAAGTATCGAACGGTTTATGACTTCATGATGGGTCATCTGTCAGGTGGAAACAACCACACGCGTGTGCTTCGATTTGATACGAGCCAATACTCGGTGTCGCAAATTGCTTCGATCGTTTTCTCTGAAATCGATCCATGCAAATAATTTTTGGGATTCGTTTGAATTATTCCATTCGCTGTTTAACTGAATTACCAGAAACCCGCAAAGAAAGAAGCACTGCATGATCCTGTCTCGGATCGCGCGCATGTTCAAATCGGTTCCCAGGCTTTTCTCTGATCAGAGCCTGACCAAAAAGGCTACCTTGAATGCGCTTGCATCCTCGCTGGACTACGGAGCGAACATCATTGTTGCATTTGTGGTGACACCTTTTCTGGTGAAGGGGTTGGGGGATTACGGTTACGGCGTATGGCAAATATTGATGCGGCTGGTTGGGTATCTTTCACCTGCCAGCGGTCGCCCAACTCAGGCGTTGAAATTTTCTCTCGCGCGCGAGCAGGGTTCCACGGATTATGAGCGGAAACGCGCATTTGTGGGCAGTACGTTGGCGGTCACAGCGATATTTCTACCGCTGGTGGTTGTTCTTGGGGGAGTATTAGCCTGGTTTGTTCCCTATTGGCTCAAAACACCCGAGCCGTACATCTGGACGGTGCGGATCACCTGCGCCATTCTGGTGTTCAATCTGGTCATGGTTTCGTTGGTTGCCATTCCCCAATCGGTCATGGAAGGAGAGAACAAAGGCTATAAGCGCATGGGGATCTCCACCCTGCTGGTTTTTGTGGGTGGCGGGCTGACGTGGACGGCGCTCTACTTCAAAACCGGGCTGATTGGTGTTGCCGCGGCAGCGGTGCTCTATGCGACCATCCAGCTCATCTTCTGGATCACGGTCGTGCGGTCTTTTTCGCCCTGGTTTGGCATAGCAAAATCTTCTGGGGAGACGGTTCGAGAATTTCTGAAATTGAGCGTCTGGTTCATGGTCTGGAATTTGATCATGCAACTGATGCTTGCCTCGGATGTGGTCGTTTTGGGTTTGCTGGATTCGGTCGAACTGGTCACAAATTACACACTTTCCAAGTACGCGCCAGAGATGGTCATCACAGTCGTGGCGATGATCGTGTTTGGCATTCTTCCGGGTCTGGGCGGAATCATCGGCTCCGGCGATTTAGCCCGAGCCGCCAAACTCCGCGGTGAAATCATGACGTTCACCTGGCTGGTGGGCACAGTTTTCGGCGCATCCATTTTGCTCTGGAATCGGACCTTCATTGGTTTGTGGGTGGGCAGCCAGCATTATGTGGGTGATCTTCCCAATTTGTTGATTGTGGTCGGGGTGATCCAGTTTGTATTGATCCGGAATGACGCCAACGTAATTGACCTTACCCTGCGTCTTAATCGAAAGGTGATTCTGGGCGCAATCTCTGTGACTGTATCCTTGCTTGCAGCCAGCATCCTGGTTCATTTCTTCAAATTGGGAATCATCGGGATGATCGTAGGCGTCATGATGGGACGGTTGATCCTCAGTGTGGCGTATCCCCTTCTGGTGGGGCAATTCCTCAATGTAAAAATTTGGACGCAGATCAAAGCAATCTTTCGCCCCATAATGGTTACCGGGTCGTTCTTCCTGCTGGCAACGCGGTTTGAAAATTATCTGCCGACACAACACTGGCAAGGGATCAGCGGGTGGGCAATGTTCATTCTATTTGCAGCTCTGACCGCCTGTGCGGTTCTGGCTCTGGCGTTCATATTGGGTTTGTCGGGTGAACAACGAAGGACGATCCTTCGACGTGTCCGGGCTGTAATTTCG
>JBDKTF010000062.1:0-6892 GCA_039680295.1 Anaerolineaceae bacterium | reverse complement strand
TGGAAGGGTGTGGTTTCAGGTTCGCCGCGGCGCACCCCACGGGCGACGGGCGGCGGCGGGGCTTTCGTGATGCGAATCTTGCCGTCTTCGCCGCGGGCGCGAATTTCGGGCAGCAGCGGATTGCCGCGCAGCAGCGAATCCACCGCTTCGGCGACATCGGGCTGAACCGCCACTTTGTCGCGTTCTTGAATTTCAACCAGCACGTCAAACGTGGGTGGCGCGCGGCGTTCGAGCACGGTCTTTTGCGTGCCGCGGCGGCGTGCTTCTTCGTCTGACAGCGTCACCGATTCAATGCCTCCCACCAGATCCGACAGGGTGGGGTTGAGCAGCAGATTTTCAAGGGTTTTGCCGTGCGCGGTGCCGATGAGCTGCACACCGCGTTCTGCAATGGTGCGGGCGGCAGCGGCTTCCAGCTCGCGCCCGATCTCATCGATCACGATCACTTCGGGGTTGTGGTTTTCCACCGCCTCGATCATCACTTCGTGCTGCAAAGAGGGCTGCGACACCTGCATGCGGCGCGCCAGCCCCACGGCAGGATGCGGCACATCGCCGTCACCGCCGATTTCGTTCGAGGTATCCACAATCACCACCCGGCGCGACTCTGCCAGGGTGCGGGCGACTTCACGCAGCATGGTGGTCTTGCCCACCCCCGGACGACCGAGCAGCAGGATGCTCTTGCCCGATTTCACCAGATCTTCAATGATGTCAATGGTGCCGTAAACGGCGCGTCCCACGCGGCAGGTCAACCCCACGATATGTCCGCGGCGGTTGCGAATGGCAGAGATGCGGTGCAGCGTCCGCTCCAGACCGGCGCGGTTGTCAGCATCGAAATCGCCAATGCGTGAAACAACTCCCTCGAGATCGGCGTGAGTCACTTCCTTGGGCAGCAGTTCAATTTCCCCGGTGACAAAACGGGCTTTGGGCGCGCGTCCGAGGTCGAGGATGATCTCCAATAGATCATCGCTGTTATTCACCCGAACCACGGCGTCCGCCACATCCGGGGGTAAAACGCCCAGCAGGGCGTGCAAATCATCGGTAATACGACGTTGTGTCATAAAAAATCAATCACACACTTTCTAAAAATGACCCGCCTGAACCTATTGTCCAGAATCGGTTTCACTGCGCGCGACCGGGGCGGTGGTTTCGGTGCGCCCGTTTTCCAGGGTCGGGATGCGCACCGTGTTTTGCACACGCTGCTGCACCGCCAGATGCTTCACCATCACCGCCTGCCGGGGGCTCACGTCTTCGGTGACTTCCTGTAAAGTCGATTCGAGCCACGCCTGATAACTGCGCACGCACAGATACACGGGTCGGTTGTAACGGTGCGGCAAGCCGCGCAGCAGATCCAGCAGCAGGGCGGGTACGTTCTCTGCCGCCGGATGAATATAGGGTTGCAGCCAGATGCCCCGCGGACCGTAAATGATTTCCACGTAGGCAATTACATCGCCGTTGCCGTTGCGTGCCAGCCAGCCCTGCGGGTGGTTGGACGGCAGCGGTTCCACCGGCTGCAAGAGGGTGGGCACCACGGACTGCACCAGACTGCGCACCGCCACCGATTCGGCATCGGCATCGCGCCAGTACGCCGATGGCATACTCTCTTCGGGCAGATGGGTGCATAACCACACGCGCTGCCACGAATAGATGGAAAAACCTGCCTGCCTGAAGGCTTCGAACAATGGATTGTGTTCATCCACTTCGGCAAGCAAATGATAAGCGCCCCAGGTTCCCGCCTGCACAGCCAGATGTTCCAGCAGGGCGGGCAGCGCCAGGGCATTGATCGCGCTGCTCGGACCCAAAAAACTCATCCGGGCGGCGCGTGATCCCATCACATAGCGAACCTGACCAATAAATGGGTCCAGATCGCCTTTCGCTTCACACACGCCGGTATAGATGCCGTGCGATGGGTCGAGGTGCGAAAGGACGGCTATAACCCCCAGCGGATTACCGCGCGTCATGCTCAGCATGCTATCCAGACTCAGCGTCTGCAAACGCGAGCGGTACAAGAGGAGTAAATCGCGCCAATCTAAAGGACGGATGCTGATCTTGCCAACTCCACAAAATATCGATGGAAACGATCATCCAGCGTCAGCTCAGGGTGGAACGAAGTTGCCAGCAGCTTTCCCTGGCGGGCAGCCACAATCCGCCCGTCGTCCAGCTTCGACAGCACTTCCACCTGCGGTCCAACTTTCTCGATGAGGGGGGCGCGAATGAAGACCGCGTGATAGGGCTGACCTTCTGGGTCAACCACGCGCAGCGCCGGAATGGTCAGGTCGACTTCAAAACTATCCACCTGACGCCCAAAAGCGTTGCGCTCAACCGTTATATCCATTAAACCCAACAGGGGTTGGGAACGGTGAATATCTTTGGAAAGGAAGATTGCCCCTGCGCAGGTGCCCCAGATGGCGCGGGTCTTACCAAAGCTGCGCAGCGAGTCCATCATATCAAATTCCGTTGCCAATTTACCAATAACGGTGGACTCGCCGCCAGGAATGATGAGACCATCCAGATCTTTCAGTTCCTGCGGCAGGCGCACCTGACGACCCTCAACGCCGATACGTTCCAGGGTCGTCAGATGCTCGGCAAAATCTCCTTGGATTGCGAGAACGCCGATTTTCATCGATTAATTACCAGCCTCGCCCTGCAATCTTGTCCGCTTCGGGGATGGTGGAAATTTGCCGACCGACCATGGGTTCGCCCAGGTTGCGGGAAACTTCCGCCAGAATGGCAGGATCATTGTAATGAGTGGTTGCTTTGACAATGGCGGCAGCGCGTTTGGCGGGGTCGCCGGACTTGAAGATGCCTGAGCCCACGAAAACGCCGTCCACGCCGAGCTGCATCATCAACCCGGCGTCTGCGGGCGTGGCGATGCCACCCGCGGCAAAATTGACCACGGGCATGCGTCCCAACTGGCGGGTCTCCAGGACCAGCTCGTAGGGCGCGCCGATTTCCTTGGCGAAAGCCATCAGCTCTTCTTCCTGCATGTTCTGCAGGCGGCGGATTTCACCCAGAACGGTGCGCGCATGGCGCACTGCTTCAACCACGTCGCCGGTGCCGGCTTCGCCCTTGGTGCGGATCATGGCAGCGCCTTCGCCGATACGGCGCAGGGCTTCGCCCAGATTGCGACAGCCGCAAACAAAGGGCACCTTGAAGTTGTGCTTGTAAATATGGTTGGTTTCGTCAGCGGGGGTGAGGACTTCGGATTCGTCAATGTAATCCACACCGATGGATTCGAGGATCTGCGCCTCGACAAAATGACCAATGCGGCATTTCGCCATCACCGGGATGGTGACGGTATCCATAATTTTGAGAATCAATTCAGGATCGCTCATGCGTGCAACGCCGCCCGATGCGCGGATATCCGCGGGGACACGTTCCAACGCCATGACGGCGCATGCGCCGGCATCTTCAGCGATCTTTGCATGTTCGGGGGTGACCACATCCATGATCACGCCACCCTTTAACATTTGCGCCAAACCTTTTTTGACCGCAAAGGTGGCTACCTGCTGCTCCATACACCTACCTCCTAGGAAAATACAGTACTGTAAATCGATTCTACCACGTCCCATTCTGCCCTGCAATCCAGTGAAGGTATATGAGGGGGTTAATTGTCTGACAATGATGAAATTCGTGCTTTTTGTCATTTTGGGGATATTAATGAAGGGAAACGACGCCCTGGAAAGCGCCCGGGGAAGGGTCACCGCCTGCCTTTGCTGAAATTTCTGCCTCCGCAGGGGCGGGAATGGGCGGTATTTGGATTGGGTCCAAACCGGGCGGTTTCACCGGGCAGGCTGTATAATAAACCCTATCCCAATTCTGGAAGAATCCCTATGCTTATCCATTCCGCATCTCAACTTCTCACTCTCTCCGGCGGACCGCAGCGCGGGGCGGATCTCGGCAATCTGGGCATCATCCAAGACGGCGCCGTGCTGGTACGCGGAGACAGCATCGCCGCGGTGGGCAGCAGCGCTGATCTGCGCGCCGCCTATCCCGATGAACCTGCGCTCGACGCAGCGGGCAGGGTCGTGATGCCCGGTTTTGTGGATCCGCATACGCATTTGATTTGGGCGGGTGACCGCGCCGCCGAGTTTGAAATGCGGTTGGAAGGCAGGACCTATCTTGAAATCCTCGCCGCAGGGGGCGGCATCCTATCCACGGTCAACGCCACCCGCAGCGCCAGCATGGACGAGCTGAAGGCGCAGACGCGCGAACGTGCCGCGCAGATGTTCCGCTTTGGCACCACCACCGCCGAAGTCAAATCGGGCTACGGACTGGAGACGCAATCTGAACTGGCGCAGCTGCAAGCCATCCTCGAGCTCGACGCCGAGGGTCCGTTGGAAATGGCGCCAACCTTCCTGGGCGCGCATGCGATCGCTCCCGAATACAAAAACGACCCCGACAGTTTCACCCGCGTGCTGTGCGAGGAAATGATCCCCGCGGTGCATGCCTGGTGGCAGGCGCATGCCGCCAGACGTCCGCTGCCTTTCGTGGACGTATTCTGCGAGACAGGCGCTTTCAGTCTGGCGCAGACGCGCCGCATCTTCGAAGCCGCGCTCAGCCTGGGCTTTCCGCTCAAAGTGCACGCCGATGAATTCGACAATCTGGGCGGCGCGGCGCTGGCTGCCGAACTGGGCGCTGTTTCAGCAGATCACCTGGTGAAGACCTCCCCGGCGGATGTGTCTGCGCTGGCGCACAGCAAAACCGCCGCCGTGGCGCTGCCCTGCACGCCCTTTGGTCTGGCGGAGCCGCATTTCACCCCTGCCCGACAGATCGTGGCGGAAGGTGGGCTGCTGGCAGTGGCGTCTGATATCAACCCCGGCACCGCGTGGTGTGAAAACATGCAGTTCGTGATCGCGCTGGCATGCCGCTACCTGCGGCTCACCCCGGCGCAAGCCATTGCCGCCGCCACCATCAATGCCGCCGCCGCCATCCAGCGCGCCGACCGCATCGGCAGTCTGGAGCCCGGCAAGCAGGCAGACCTGCTGATCCTTTCCGTGGCAGATTACCGCCATCTGGGTTACCGCTTCGGCACGAACCTGGTGCAGCAGGTGATGAAGAAGGGCAGACTTTACCCTGTCCAGGAGCCGGTATGAACCTGGACCCTGCCAATATTCAGGAAATCATACGTATCGGCGCACTGGTTCTGGCGCTGGTCATTGCCTGGGGTATTCTTCGGTTGATCTTTCGGCTCGCCCGGCGGGTGTTCAGCCTGGGCTGTGGGATCATCGTTTTGATCGGAGCGTTTTTGGTTCTGTCCCGTTTTGTGCATTGAATCGCCTGACCGCGAAGGAAAACGCAAGGAACCCGCATCACACAATGGAGTAACGGAGACATTTATGCCAACCATCGAACAGGCGCGCGGCTGGTACACCGGCGCAGATTCTGTCCACGATTTTGACCACGTGCTGCGCGTGTACGCCATGTCGCAGCGGCTGGCGCAGGAAGAAGGCGCCGACATGGAAATTGTGCTGGCTGCCGCTCTGCTGCACGACGCTCAGGGCAGCGCCCCCGGCGGAGACGGCGAGGAACGCGCCAACCACCATCATTCTTCGGCTGATTTTGCCGGTGAAGTGCTGGCGGCGGAAGGCTGGCAGCCGGAACGCATCGCCGCTGTGCAGCACTGCATCCGCGCGCACCGCTTCCGCGATCAGAGCGAACCGCCCGCCACCATCGAAGCCAAAATTCTGTTCGATGCCGATAAGCTGGACGTGCTGGGCGCCATCGGCGCGGCGCGCACCGTGGCGTATGCTGCCCTCGACGGCGAACCGTTTTACGTTGAACCCTCTGAAAAGTTCCTGCGCACCGGCGAAGAAGAAACCGGAGAACCGCACAGTTCGTATCACGAATACCTGTTCAAGCTGCGCAAGGTAAAGGACCGCCTGTACACATCCACGGCGCGGAAACTGGCGGAAGCTCGCGACCGCTACCTGCGTGAATTCTACGAACAACTGGCGGCGGAAATGCGCGGCGAACGATAAGGAATTTATCCGCGAAGGGCGCGAAAATCGAGAAACGCTCCACCGCGGATTGACTTCAAACCCCCATGTCTCTCCCACAGGCAGGCACTTCTGGAAGGGGTGGAGTGGGAAAACCGGACCGAACAACTCATCAGGTCACTCGTCCTGAATGGATGGTTGAAAGAATATTTAATTGGTGATTTGATTCTGATCACGAAAGAGGCTAAAATACCCGTATGAACATTCCTTATGGTCCCTTGCTGGTAGTGGAAGACACGCCCAACGTATTGGAATTACTTGAAGTGACCTTGCGCTTCAAGGGTTATCCGGTCATCTCTGCCCGCAATGGACAGGAAGCGATGGAATGTGTCGAAAAGGAACATCCCGCGCTGATCATCACCGACATTCTCATGCCCAAAATGGACGGGTACGCGCTGGTGCACAATTTGCGCAGGAACCCCAAGACCAGCCAGATTCCGGTGATCTTCCTCTCCGCCACCTACGTCACCCCCGAGGATAAGGCGTTCGCGCTCAGCCTGGGCGCAGTGCGGTTCATGGAAAAACCGATCGATACCGAGGATTTTCTCCTGACGATCGCTGAGATTCTCACGCAGGGCGCTCCCATGGTATCGAACCCCATGGACGAAACCGCATTTTACGAGGGTTACCGCAAGCGACTGGAAGGTAAACTTCGCCACAAAAATACGCAGATTGCGCGCACTGAACGCCTGCTGGATACGCTGAATCCTGACCAAAAGGCTGCCTTTCAGGCGCTGCTCGAACAGACCGTACAGGACCGCGACGAAATCCAGTCAGAATTGGACCAGTTGGACCACCTTCTGACGGAAGCGCCGCACGAATAAATCGAAATTACAGGTAGTGGATATGGAGCCTGAACTTCAAGACATCATCACCCTGGCAAAATCGGCAGGAGAAAT
>JBDKTF010000414.1:0-2779 GCA_039680295.1 Anaerolineaceae bacterium | reverse complement strand
TAAGCCTCTTTGCCATTTGCCCCTGTCTGTGGTAGAATAAAGAACGTTCGTCCCCGTAGTGCAGTGGACAGCACGTTACCCTCCGGAGGTAAAAGGGGGAGTTCGAGTCTCCCCGGGGACGCCTTTCACAGACAAACATTTCACAGAAAGACACATTTATCACGATTAGATGGATGTGTCTTTTATTTTCTCTGCGCCCCGGAATGGTGGGCGCAATCTGACCCATGATTTTCAAAATCCAGCCAGAGGACAGATCAAACGAGGAGCATGGTCACCTAACCCATCCGGTGAATTCCTCCGAAAACACCCATCCCGGCATGTTTTTGATTATCATGATCTTTTAATTCCACGGTCGTATAATCGATTATATTTATGGAGACAGCATGGAAAATTCGCAAAATATTTCGGAACGACCCGCGCCGGGGATCGCCATGTCCATTCAGGCGCACCCCGATGATCAGGACTTCACAATTGCCGCCACCCTTGCGAAATGGGCAAAGCAGGGCACCCGCATCATCAGCGTCATGATCACCCACGGTGAAGCCGGAACCAATGAGAAAGATTGGACGCCTCAAAAAAGCGTCGAGCTGGCAACAATTCGCGAACAGGAACAGCGCGCCGCCAACCGCGTCCTCGGCATCCAGGAAACCGTTTTTCTCGATTACCCCGACGGCGTCCTGCAGCCCACCATGGAACTGCGGCGCGACCTCACCCGCATCATCCGCCGTTACAAGCCAGATGTGGTTCTCACCGGCGACCCCACCACACGGTTCTTCGGCAATGATTACATGAATCATCCCGACCACCGCGCCGCTGCCGACGCCGCCTGTGACGCCGTTTTTCCATCCGCGGTCAGCCGACCCATCTTCCCCGAATTGCTCGCGGAAGGGTTGGAACCGCATCAGGTCAAAGCCGTGTATCTGCACGGGTCCACTACCCCCAACGAATGGGTGGACGTGCAGGATACGATCCAAATGAAAATCGAGGCGCTCCGCCAGCATCACAGTCAGCTCAACGGCTGGGATCCCGGAGAAGAGCTGCGCAGTTGGGCTGCCGAAGCGGGTGCTCCAAAAGGATTGGCTTGCGCCGAATCTTTCCGGGTGATGGTCCTTTCCACGGATTAATTCCGTCCAGCGCTTACGGATTTCTGATAATTTTTCGGTACAATAATGCTATCAGATGATGTTATACGCTTTGCCGTGTAAATCACTGGATTAAGGAGACAGTATGTATTTCGGTGGTTATGGACTTTATATCTTGTTCAGCCTGCCAGCGCTCATTCTGGGCTTCTGGGCGCAGATGAAGGTAAAGTCCGCTTTTAACAAGTATTCCCGCATGCGCACCTATCTGGGTCTGACGGGGGCAGAAATTGCGCGCCGCATGTTGAACTCAAACGGCTTGCAAAATGTCCAGATTGAACAGACTCAAGGCATGCTCAGCGATCACTACGATCCCCGTGCCAAGGTTCTGCGTCTCAGCCCGGATGTCTATCAGGGCAACAGCATCGCGGCGGCGGGGGTGGCGGCGCACGAAGCCGGTCACGCGCTTCAAGATCAGGAAGCCTACGCTCCCTTGAAATTACGCAGCGCCATGGTTCCCAGTGTACAGATTGGCAGCTACCTCGGTCCCATCATCTTCTTCATCGGGCTGCTCTTCGCCGGTTCCTTCGGCAACACCATGGCATGGATCGGCATTGCGCTCTTCGCTGGCACTGCCCTTTTTGCGCTGGTCACCCTGCCAGTGGAACTCAACGCCAGCAACCGGGCACGTGCCTGGTTATCCACCTCTGGAACGGTGATGAATGAAGAAATGAACGGCGTCAGTTCCATGCTGAGCGCCGCTGCTATGACGTATGTGGCTTCCGCTGTGCAGGCGCTTTCCACACTGTTGTACTACGTGTTCCTGCTTTCCGGCAGACGGCGAGACTGAACCCTTCTACACTTCGCAAGACGCCCATCACGGGCGTCTTTGCATCTAACCCACCTTGAGGGATTTGAATTGACACGACGCTCCATCCTTTGCGCGGTCATGACGGTCACCCTGCTGCTGGGTGGCTGCGCACCGATCAATGCGCCGGTTTTGTCTGAAGAATCGCCTGCATGGAAGCCTGCCGATTTGCGCTGGTTGGGCGAACCTGCCAATGATCTGCCTGCCCAGTTTGCGCTGACCGCTGTGTATACGCGTGAAACGGCAGCCGAACTGCAAATACGTCTGGATTTTCTCGACAGCCTCACGCCCGCCGACAGCGACCTTTACATTGCGCTGGATACCCAACCCGGCGGCGATAACGCCCTTCCCTTTCAAACTGAATCCCCATTTGCATGGGACCTGACCATCCTGGCTCCGGCGCAGGGAACGCCCGTCGTCTATCTGCCCGGCATGAAAACGGATGACGGGATCATTCCAACCGTCGAACGCGATCCGTTGATGGATACTGCGGTGGTTCACCTTCCCATTCAGGAACTGACCGGGAGTTTACATCCGTTCCGCCTGTACGTCTGGATCACCGCACCGGGAGATGCCGCGCTGCTTTCCAGCGCCGGACCGCTGCTCAGCACAGATGCCGTCCGATCCTCAGCGCCGGTGCTGCTGGCTTTCTGGAACACACTCCCCGGCGCTACACCGGCGCAGGCGCTGCGCCGCTGGGACGGGGCGCATACGGGTCCGTTGGGACAGCGCCACGGATTGAAGCAAATCATCACCGCCAGCAGCCAGACGCACACGCCGGTGGCGCTGTTGGATCTCAAAACGCCCGCGGCTCTTTCCGCGCTGGACGCGC
>JBDKTF010000014.1:0-2048 GCA_039680295.1 Anaerolineaceae bacterium | reverse complement strand
ACGTTGGGTCCACTGCTGGATGAACTGGCTCAAAATGCTTCGGTCCCCCTGGCATCCATGGGGGCGGTGTATACGGCTTTGTTCCTGGGCGCATTGACGATGCAGGTGGTCGCCGGTCCGATCAGCGACCGCATCGGACAGCGCCGCGTGCTTGCGGGCGGATTGATTCTGATCACGATCGGTGTGGTCGGAATCGGTATCAGCCGTTCTTTTCCGCTCACCATGTTTTTCACATTCCTGGCAGGGCTGGGACACGGCGCGGTCGATCTGGGCGGGAATGTGCTGATCGCCACCGTTTACCATGAGCGCAGCGTTTCCGCGCTGAATTTGCTGAACGTTTTCTTCGGACTGGGTGGCTTCGGCGGACCGGCGCTGGTCAGCGTGATGATGCGCCAGTGGCATACGGGTTTGCCGGTGCTGTGGCTGGGCGCTCCCATTCTGGCGCTGGCTGCCGTGTATTTCATGACGCTGCGGATGACCCCTGAACAGGAAAAACCCGCCCTGACCGGCAAGGAAACCGCACCCAATGTCTTCGCGGTTTACCGCTCGCTGCTGTTGTGGACGCTCAGCCTGTTGATCCTGGTCTACGTGGGAACGGAAAACGGTATGGGCGGCTGGCTGACCACTTACGCTCAAAATACCACGGGCATGTCCATTGAAGATGCGGCGCTGGTCACCTCACTCTTCTGGCTGGCGCTGACGGGAGGGCGGATGCTCTCCACGGTGCTGGGTTTACGCATATCTTCTGAAAAATTGTTGGCGGGCACACTGACCGGTGCAGTGGCAGGCGGTGTTTTCCTCGCGTTGAGCACCGGCAACCGTCCGCTGACCATTGCTGCGGTGGTTCTCACCGGGATGAGCTTTGGACCCATCTTCCCCACGGTCACGGCGCTGGTGACCGCGAATTTCAAGCAGGAGCCGGGCAAAGCGGTGGGGGTGATGACGTCCATGGGCAGTATCGGCGGCGCACTGCTGCCCCTGCTGCAAGGGATGGTGCTGGATCGCTACGGCAACGCTGCCAGCGTCCGTCTGACCGCGTGCATGGCAATCTTGATGCTGGTGTTATTGTTCGCCGCCCGCATGCAGCGCAACCATGCGGCAACTCAAAAACTGGAAGAGGCTCGAATCCATGATTAACCCCATCAAAGAACCCATGAAAATCCGATTGATTCCCCCCGAGGAGCCAATCTATCTGGAATGCCTGCCGGACGGCGGGCTGGTCGAAAGCGAAACGGATGCGTTCAACCTGGTGGCGGCATGCGGCGAGAACGGCGTCCAGCGGCTGCTCATTCATGAATCGAATCTGACCGATGCGTTTTTCGATCTGCGCACCGGTCTGGCGGGCGCAGCGCTGCTTAAATTCAGCAATTACCAGATCCGTGCCGCAGCAGTGATACCATCCGAGCGAGCGCACGCTGGTCGATTCGGAGAAATGACGCTGGAAGACAGACGGCGAAATCATGATTTTCAGGTTTTCGATACGGTCGAAGACGCCGACGCCTGGCTCCGTAAGGATTAATCCGACTTCGCTTTGGGTTTGAGCAGCAGCGCCAATCCCACCGCCTCGCGCACGGAACGCGCTTCGATGATTTCGATCCCTTCAGGATAGGGTTCGGCGCGGCGGATGGCGCGCGGGATGATGGCGTGCTTGAAGCCCAGCTTGGCGGCTTCGCGCAGGCGCGCATGGATCTGCCCGACCATGCGCAGTTCGCCCGACAGCCCCAGTTCACCGATCAACACGGTATCAGCACGCACAGGCTGGTCGCGCATGGACGAAGCGATGGCTGCCGCCACCGCCAGATCAGCGGCTGGCTCGTTGATATACAGTCCTCCCACCACATTGGCAAACACATCCTGTTCGCTCAGATTGGCGCCCAGGTGGCGTGAAAGCACTGCCGTGATCAGCAGCAAACGATTCATATCCAACCCGTTGGGTGTGCGCCGCGGATTGCCAAAATTGGTGCGGCTGGTCAGTCCCTGAATTTCCACCAGCAGCGGGCGGGTGCCTTCCATGGTCACGGCAATGGCGGAGCCGGGGGCATTGACCA
>JBDKTF010000101.1:0-2587 GCA_039680295.1 Anaerolineaceae bacterium | reverse complement strand
GCACGCGGGTGGCGACGGTCAGCAGGCGCACTTCCTGATCGGTGAACAGGTGACGCGCATAGGTGATATTATATTCCCCTGTTTCGGCATCCAACAGGTGTGCGCCGCTCATCTGACCCATGCCCTGGCGCAGCGCGATCAGCCCATCCAGGCTGCCGTTGGGCAGCAGCATCACCGCAGGGGTTTCCGCGTTCTGATTCTGACGCTGCGCCAGCAGTTCCACCGCCAGATCGTGACTGCCGGTCAGCAGCACGCCGTTTTGAAATTCGTGCGGCAGCAGGAACATCTGAATGGAAAATGCGCTGGCACTGGCGGCGTAATATTTTTCCGTGACGCCGTTGATCTCCTGCGTGCGGATCAACTGCACCAGCCCCACGCTTTCCAGCCGTTTGATGTGGTGCCGCACCCAGGCGGGATGCTGGTCGAAGACGCGCCCCAACTGCGAGATGGTCGCCGGGGTGTCCATGAGGCGCTGCAAGATCATCAACCGGCGCGGATCAGCCAGCACTTTGAGCTGTTCGTACGTGCGGATGTGTGCCAGCTGCGCCGTTTGTTTTTCCAATCGTCCTCTGCTCTGTTTTATTCGCGCCCATCGGTGGATGGGCTTTCTTCGCGTTCATCCGCGGATGAACCGCTTCGTTCTTCATAAAAGGTAATGGTTTCGCCGGTGTCTTCGATCAACGTGGCGGCGGGTCTGGACAGCAGTCGAACCGCCACAGCCATATCGCCCACCGCGCCAGATGCGTTCAACGCGGCGAACAGCAGCACATACAGCAGCCACGCCGCGGGTAGGACCAGCATCAACCCCATGCAGATCAGGCTCAATACGATCAGGGGCGCCAGCGCCACCACCAGATACGGCGCGCGCGGCAGATACCATCCCGGCGTGGCAGCAAAAGCGTACGCGCCGCGAAAGCCGAAAGTGGGTTTCTGATGGAACAGCAGCCAGAACGTCAAACCGTGCACAGCCTCGTGAATCAGGATCACTGCCGCGGTTGCGACTACCAACACGACGATAAAGATCAACCACGAAACCAGGCTGCTGACGCTGAAGCCCATCGCACCCATGGCTTGCGGGCGCAGCCAGACAATCCATTGGAAGAACAGCCAGCCAAAAAGGAACAGAAGCAGTGTTCCCACCACGTTCAGCCAGATCAGCGCCTTTTTATCGTGGTTCATGTCCAACCGGAAGGTGGGCGTGTAATTTTGCGGCAGTTCGCGCAGTGCGTTCATGGGGTGGATGTCCTTTCTGGCGTGGATGTTGACCGGGAGGTGGGTGTAAACGTGGGCGCCAGCGTGGCTTCGCCGGGCAGTTGGCGCGGCGTGGAGGTGAGCACAGGTACGGGCGTGAGGGTGGGGGTGGGCGTGGGCTGCATGGCTTCGCGCCAGCGGACGAACTGAAGCGCTGCCGCCGCCAGTCCAACCACGACCAGCAGAACGATCAAACCGATGAAGATGGAGCGCACCCAGCGGCGCGCTTTTGAAACCGGGTGGGGCGGCGGGGGCGGTATGTGAATCCCGATGACGGTGATATTGTCGTGTCCGCCGCGCGTGTTCGCCAGGTCCACCAACCCCTGAACCGCCTGATCCAACGGCTGGCTGCGCAGCGTCGCCAGAATTTCCTCGTTCTCCACCAGATCGGTCAAACCGTCGGAACACACCAGCAGAATATCGTCTGGATGCAGCCGCATTCCCTGGTTTGCCCGCGCCTGTTCTTCGCTTTCACCGGGGTTAAGGTACAATCCCAGCCCAGCCTGTGCGGGTTGGGGGCTGCCCAGATAGCGCCGGATGACGTGCTGATTGGGGTGCCCCCTGACCTGTTCGGGCGTGATCACGCCCTGTTCCAACGCTTCCTGCACCCAGGTGTGATCTTTGCTGATCTGCTGAATGCTGTCGCCGCGCAGCAGGTAGATGCGTGAATCGCCCACGTTGGCGGTGTACAGACGCGAGCCGATGACCCAGGCGCAGGCGCAGGTGGAGCCCATCCCCTGCCTGCCCATGTCAGACTGCGCATAGGCGAACACTTGTTGAGATGCCTTGCTGACGGCATTTTGCAGTTCTGCCAGCGGTTTTTTCCCGTCGCTGTCTTCCAGTGAACGCGAAAGCGTTTCCACTGCCAGTTCGGCTGCCACTTCTCCGGCGCGGTGCCCGCCGATGCCGTCTGCCAGCACTGCCACCAGCGCGGGGGTTGGATCATCAGGTCCCAACTGGTAAGCCGAGACCGCATAGCGGTCTTCATTGTTTTTTCCGCTCATGCCGGCGTGGCTGACCGCAGCCACCTGCACATGAGCCTGTTCAACGCGTATCATAACGGTTCCTTATACTCTTCCACCCGGGGCTTGGGTTCAGCTTTGGACGGTTGTGAAACAAACCGGTATGCCAGTTTCCCGAAATGGATGACGTCATTTTCTTCCAATAATACCCCACTCCGTGAGATGGGGGCATAGTTCACCCAGGTACCCGCCACCGATCCCAGGTCGTACAGGTGGAAGCGGCGGTCGTTTTCGAGGCGCAAACGGGCGTGCAGCGCGTCCACGCTGGGCGCATCCAGCACACAGATGACCTGCGACGGGTCGCGTCCGAAGGT
>JBDKTF010000175.1:0-2023 GCA_039680295.1 Anaerolineaceae bacterium | reverse complement strand
GGCACTGGCAGCCCAATCTTCCTCCGGAAATTGGGTCAGCCTTTCGCCTGCCAGCGGTACCGCCGGGCAAACCCTCACTGTAACTCTCGATCCACCTACCACGTTGGGCACGTATACCGCCACACTGCGCATCACTGCTTCCAGCGCAACATACAACGTCATCAATTCGGTTCAGGATTTCCCCATCAAAATCATCCTGGTACCTGAGGTCAAGGAAGTTTTTCTTCCTTTCGTCAACCGATAATTTATTCGCCGCTCATCCACCACCAAAACAAGAGGCTGACTCAAAAGTTTGAGTCAGCCTTTATTATTCTCTCGACCTGATTCTTGCTTCAAACGCTGCGTTTATTCTCCCACATGGTCACCGCGGTTTGAATGGCTTTGCGTACATTGTCCTCAGGCACCTGATCCACCCCCTCGTATTTGAAGGCGCCCACCCAGACTTCCACCCCGCGCGTCGGAGCTTCCACCAGTCTGACTCCACGTTTCTCGAGGTCAGTCCCCGCGATGATCTTTTGGAGAATTTCATTGATCTGCCCGACCATGCTGGTGGGAGCGACTGGTTCCACTTCCACGGCAGCAGGTTGCGGCGGTGTGCCCCCCAGACGGGTAGACAGCGGTCCGGTTTGACGTACAGCAGGCGTGGAGACCGGCGCTGGCTCAATCTCACCCGCATCCGCTGAATGCACTGGCGCAGAGGGTTTTAGCGGCGGACCCATCCACGCGCCCAGATCGGTATGCAGACGGCGCAAATCTCCCATCTGGTCGGGTGTCAATGCGTTGGACGCAACGACCGGTTTCCCATTCATATCAATGCGGATCAGACTGCCTTTCTGATCGCGGAACACGGCAAACAACGGAGCAGGACGATTTTTGGCTTCGACAGGCGCTGTGCCTGACGGCTCCGTTTCCTCGATTCGATTGAGCGATTTTTCGCTTTCCTCCGCTGCGTCACGGTTTCGCAGGGTACTGACCAATCCACCCGCAACATAGCCAATCGTTGCAAAAATCAGAGCTGAGATGAGCAAAGTCGTCCAATCCATGGTTCCCTCCTCTGGCGGGTCTGACGCCCCCCTCGATCTGTTATCTGGTTTTATTGTATATCAAATTGATGATCATAGGTACTCTTTTTGTTGCAGGAATGTTATAAAATCACGGTTTCCATTCTTCGCGAAGCACCGACATCACCAAAACATCAATGTACTGCCCGTTTTTGTACATATCCTGACGGAGTCTGCCCTCGTGCACGAAGCCAACCTTTTCATAGCAGCGAATGGCGCGCGGATTATTGGCAAAAACGTGCAGGTAAATGCGATTCAGATTGAGCGTTTCGAAACCATGATGCAAGAGTAAACGCATCACAGCCGTGCCCAAGCCCTGATTCCAGTATTCTTTTTCGCCAATTACCAGCCCCACCTCCGCAGATCGAACGCGCGCATCCAGATTGTGAAACCCGCTGTTGCCAACCGGCATCCACCGCCCATCGGCGTTGAGAGTCTCGATCACCATGGGATGCTCCGCCTGCGGTCGGTTCTGCATATTCTCGAACCATTTTTCTTCATCGACAGCGGACAGCGGTAAAAGCACCAACAATCCGGCGGTGACCTCTGGATCATTCATCCAACGCACAAAATTGGGGAGATCGCTGCGCTCTGGCGCACGCAGTCGGATCTTGCCTTCGGTGATCATGGCTCCTCCAATCATAAAACACAGGCGCAGAAGCAACTTCGAGGAAATCCTCCCGGCTGCACCCTGCGCCTGCGCATTCGAGCAAAGGGGTTCGTTTACGGATTCAAGCGCGTGGGTCCGCGGAAAATAAAGGTGGATTCACGGACGTTGGTAATGCCCAGCAAGACCATCATGAAGCGGGAAAGCCCAAAGCCGAGACCGCCGTGAGACGGACAGCCGTATTTGAAGAAATCCAGATAGAACTGGATCAAATCCTGGTGCAAACCTTTTTCCAACGCCTGTTTCATCAAAACATCATAGCGGTGCTCACGCTGCGCGCCGGTGGTAATTTCCA
>JBDKTF010000103.1:0-3461 GCA_039680295.1 Anaerolineaceae bacterium | reverse complement strand
CGTTCGTTCAGGTACTGCTCGGTCAGGATGATGTAGGGACGCCAGCGCTTATCAAAATAATTCGGAGAACCTTCTTCGGGTCTTAAGCTCTCCAGCGCCGCCAGAAACACCCTGCGTAAAGCCAGTCCCCGCCCAGGTGCACTCTCTGAAAAACCCGCCGTGCTGCGGTGCGCGTCGACAATCGATAAATCGCTGAGGGGGTTTTCTCCCAGCAATTTTAATGAGTTCCAATCCCGGAACACCCGGCGGATTGTTTTCTTATCCAGTCCAGAAGACAGGTTGGAAGAGTTCATTTCTTTTTGATTGAGAGCAGAAACGAATTTGTACTAATTCTAGACTATTTTTGAACTTCGAACAATTTCACCTGACTATGATAATTATAGTCGACCATTCCAAACCTGAAGGCAATGGACCGGATCTGTTTCAATACCACGCATTATTTCAGTTTTCCAAAGCCTTCTCTAAGAGCAGTCGACAGAGCTTCGGGAACCCAATCGATCGGAACATTTTTTTCACGGAGGATAAGAGGATATGAAGTCAAAGGAACTGCTCGCTGTATTTTTCGGAACTTTTTTGCTGATCCTGTTAGGAGATGGCGTGGTCGCCAATGTGGCGCTGGCGCCCAGAGTAGCCGGCACCGCCTATAACTGGAACACGATCGCCCTCGGCTGGGGTTTTGCAGTCGCCGTGGCTGGGGTGGTCGCCGGAGCAGATAACAACCCGGCGCTTACCGTGGCAATGGCAATGCGCGGGGCGACCCCCTGGTCGAAAGTGATTCCGATCCTCATCGCCGAGTTCGCCGGCGCCTTTTTGGGGGCGCTGGGGGTCTATCTGGTCTACCGGGATGGACTGGCGGCAGCGGGTATGCCCAATGTCTGGAGCACGGGTCCCGGCTCCACCTTCAGCACCGTATTTTTTGGCAGTCAGAGCACCAATGCAACTGGAACCTACTCATTGCTCACCGCTTCTGTGGCAGAATTTTTTGGCACCATGGTCTTGATGTGGGGACTTCTGGGAACCAAAGATCGACGGAATACGGTTCTCGGCAAAGCCGAACCCTTCGTCATGGGCGGTGTGGTTCTGGTCATTGGTTTATGCCTGGGCGGTCCCAGCGGTTATTCCATCAACCCCGCCCGCGACCTCGGTCCACGGCTATTTGGTTTGCTGGCAGGAACGAAAGGCTTGTTTGATGGTCTGTACTGGCTCATTCCCCCGGTGCTGATCCCGTTCATTGCCGCGCCGATTGCCGGGTACCTGTACGATCTCTTCTTTGCCTCTGAATCCAAACCGGAAGAGAAAGTGGCGGCGATCAAAGCCAAAGCAGCCGAATAAACTTTTTTTTACACACGCATTTATCAGTGTCTCCCAGCGGGACCAGCCGGATCGATCAGCAACCTTTCCGGCTGGTTTCCGTTAAGGAGCAGCGTGTTCACTGCGCGGCAGTCACCGCCAGAATTTCGCCAAAATACGCGCGGTGATAATCGCCTGTGGGGTAATTGCCCACAATACCGGCGTCCAGAAAATGGCTGGGGTCCAGGTCCTGCCAGTACATCTTGCGGCATTCCACCGCGATCGACGCTTCGGCGTAGATCGGCGCGGCGGAAACCGTGCCCGCCAGAGGGGTCAGCCCGCTGACGGCGATTTTATCGCCATCCCTGCCGGAAGTGCTGCCCAGCACACCGAGCGCCTTACGGTATTCCGCCGGGAAAGCGCACAGCGTAAAGGTGGGATACCGCTCCATAAACTGGAAGGTGAAACGCTGCGGGCGCACCACCACCTGCGCAAAGGGTTTGTTCCAGATCACACCCAGGCTGCCCCATGAAACCGTCATGGCGTTGAAGGTTCCGGCGGCAAAATCTCCAGCAGAGAGCAGCAGCCATCCCGGCTCGAAAAGTCCGATCGGGTTGGCGGTCCATTCTTTGGGGGGAACAGAGAGACGAGTCATCGCGATTTTCTCCAGTGGATTGAATTCGGGCTGGTCCAAGCGGCAGCCCTGCAAAATTATACAACGCCTGTGTTGGGTTGAAGCGTTTTGACCGAAAAAAAGATGGATCGTTGACCGCCTATACAGAATCTAAACCATTTCCATCCGTCAGGTTCCTATAATACGAAACATCAAACAGGAGCTGACGATGGAAAAACAAACCAAACTTAACCCGGTCATACGGAATTTGCTGATGGATATCCTGATCTTTATTGGGGTGCTGGTTTCCTTCTCGCCATCCTTAACCGGGCAGAGTCTGCATGAGTGGATTGGGCTGGCGTTTGGATTGACGCTGATCATTCACATGCTGCTGCACTGGAACTGGATCGCGGCGGTCACCCGGCGCTTCTTCAAAGCCACCACCTGGCGGGCACGCATCAATTACCTGCTCGGCGCGGCGCTGTTTATCGCCTTTATCACCATCATCTTCAGCGGTGTGATGGAATCGGAAACCGTGCTGCAAACCTTCGGGTTGACCGCTTCGCGCGGTTTCTTCTGGAAGATGCTTCACAGCGCATCTGCGGATGTGACCCTCTGGCTGACCGCGCTGCACATCGGGCTGCACGGGCGCTGGATTCTCAACGCGGTGAACAAGCTGTTCACCCGCCGCCCCAAAGTTCAGCCGTCCGAGACACTGGCAGTGGTGCCTGTGCATATTGACGAACAGTGAGTGAGGTCGACCATGCGTATTCTTTATCGAGTAGCCATTATTCTTCTTGCAATCGGTCTGGTTTGCGGCGGCATCTATCTGATTTCGAAAACCACCGGCGCTGCCGACAGCATCCCCACCTTGGGGACGGATGGACAGGCGCGGTTAATGCCTGGAGCGGACGGCTCCGCTCCGGGCAACCGCCCCGCCGGAGACATGCCGCAGCCGCCCACCACCGCGGACGGATCCACGCAGACCTTTGAAGGACGCGGACGGGACGGCGGGCGCGGGGAATTGGGGCGCAGCGGAATGGGTTGGACGGAAGTGTTGAAAAATCTGGGCATACTTCTGCTCGTCACGGCAGGCGTGATGGGCGTTGACAAAATCATCTCGATGGTCAAAATGCGGGCAAAACCGCAGGCGACAGTGTAAGATTCTCCTCCTATGAATTGCCAGCCGGACGGGTGCGGGACCCGTCCGGTCTGGCGTTAAGCGGGCGAACACGTCGGTTCGCCCTTACGGGTAGGGATCGACCTGTGTGTCAACCCCAAATTTACCAATGCCTACGGAACGCACCCAAAGGGACCACCCAGTGTTCCGCTGGGTGTCAGGGGGGTTGGGGATTTTCTCCCTCCCTTCAGGGAGGGTCGGGGTAGGTATTCTTCTTGGATTGTCTGCAAAACGGGCGAACACATCGATTCGCCCCTACGTGTAGGGGGCACCTCAGGGTTTGAGACCCATCTCGCGGGTCTATTCAGAAGAGGGGTTTGAGGTGAGGTCCCCTTAGCCGTTGCATTGAGCTTTTTCCCCGGTCAATCAAAAGGGCTG
>JBDKTF010000013.1:0-2220 GCA_039680295.1 Anaerolineaceae bacterium | reverse complement strand
GTTGCCGCGGCGGCGGTGCTCTATGCGACCATCCAGCTCATCTTCTGGATCACGGTCGTGCGGTCTTATTCGCCCTGGTTTGGCATAGCAAAATCTTCTGGAGAGACGGTTCGAGAATTTCTAAAGTTGAGTGTCTGGTTCATGGTCTGGAATTTGATCATGCAACTGATGCTTGCCTCGGATGTGGTCGTTTTGGGTTTGCTGGATTCGGTCGAACTGGTCACAAATTACACACTTTCCAAGTACGCACCAGAGATGGTCATCACAGTCGTGGCGATGATCGTGTTTGGTATACTTCCGGGTCTGGGCGGAATCATCGGCTCCGGCGATTTAGCCCGAGCCGCCAAACTCCGCGGTGAAATCATGACGTTCACCTGGCTGGTGGGCACAGTTTTCGGTGCATCCATTTTGCTCTGGAACCGGACCTTCATTGGTTTATGGGTGGGCAGCCAGCATTATGTGGGTGATCTTCCCAACTTGTTGATTGTGGTCGGGGTGATCCAGTTTGTATTGCTCCGGAATGACGCCAATGTTATTGACCTTCCCCTGCGTCTTAATCGAAAGGTGATTCTGGGCGCAATCTCTGTGACTGTATCCTTGCTTGCAGCCAGCATCCTGGTCCATTTCTTCAAATTGGGAATCATCGGGATGATCGTAGGCGTCATGATGGGACGGTTGATCCTCAGTGTGGCGTATCCCCTTCTGGTGGGGCAATTCCTCAATGTAAAATTTTGGACGCAGATCAAAGCAATCTTTCGCCCCATAATGGTTACCGGGTTGTTCTTCCTGCTGGCAACGCGGTTTGAAAATTATCTGCCGACACAACACTGGCAAGGGATCAGCGGGTGGGCGATGTTCATTCTATTTGCAGCTCTGACCGCCTGTGCGGTTCTGGCTCTGGCGTTCATATTGGGTTTGTCGGGTGAACAACGAAGGACGATCCTTCGACGTGTCCGGGCTGTAATTTCGGCATCTCCAAAATAAGCTTCATCAACCCAATCCATGGAGAACCCGTCATGAACGAAACAAAACATCTGACGATCTACCTGCCCACATTGGTGGGCGGCGGCGCCGAGAGGGTGATGCTCAACCTTGCAAAGGGATTTGCTGAACGCGGGTACCCGGTGGACTTCGTTCTGGCGCAGCGTGAAGGCGCGTTCATGCAGGATGTTCCGGATGGTTTTCGTTTGATCGAATTAAATCCCCGTCAATATCGATTTGGGCGTTCCATCTTCAGTTTACCCCTGCTGGTACGTTATATTCGCGAACAGCGCCCGGATGCGCTGCTGACCGGTTTGCATGCGAACATCATCGCCATCTGGGCGAAGAAGCTGGCGGGTGTTCCGCTGCGGGTGGTCATCTGCGAGCACAACACCTTCTCTTTGCAAAACCAGATGCTCTCGTTTGGCGCGCGCCAGTTGATGCCCTGGCTGATCCGGTGGTTTTACCCCATGGCAGACCGGGTGATCGCCGTTTCAGAAGGCGCTGCCGATGACCTGGCGGTTTCGGCGCGGATGCCGCGGGAGAAGATTCAGGTGGTCAATAACCCGATCATTACCCCCGAGATGATTGCCAGATCGCAGGAGGTTCTAGATCATCCCTGGTTCAAACCCGATCAGCCGCCGGTGATCCTGGCGGTCGGGCGTCTGACGCCGCAGAAGGATTATCCGTTACTGATTCGGGCGTTTGCGCAGGTCCGGCAGACGATGCCGGTGCGGTTGCTTATTCTGGGCGATGGAGAAGAGCGGGAAAAGCTGGCTGCGCTGGTGGAAGAATTGGGGTTGGGCGAAGACGTCAGCCTGCCGGGCTTTGTCCACAATCCCTACCCGTACATGCGGCAGGCGGCTGTGTTTGTGCTTTCTTCGCGCTGGGAAGGGCTGCCCACTGTTCTGGTGGAGGCGCTTTACTGCGGCGCGCGGCTTGTGGCGACCGACTGCATGAGCGGACCGCGGCAGATCCTGCGGGGTGGGGAATACGGGAAACTGGTTCCGGTTGGAGACGAGGATGCGCTGGCGAGAGCGATCCGGGCTGCCATCGAAGAACCCAAACCCTGCCCCCCATCGGAAAGCTGGAAGCCGTATGAGTTGGATACTGTGGTTGACGAATATCTGGATGTTCTGTTGAGGGGATGACCATGGTGCGAAAAATCGCCCGGATTACAATCTGGGTATTCATCTTCACAATCCCGTGGGAATCAGCCATAACCATCAGCTCGCTGGG
>JBDKTF010000047.1:0-2595 GCA_039680295.1 Anaerolineaceae bacterium | reverse complement strand
GCGTTGGCGCGAATGTTGTCGGGAGCGAATTCAATCGCCATGGCGCGGGTCAGCGCGAGCAGTCCGCCCTTACTGGCAGCATAAGCCGTGATGTTGACCGAGGTCGCCACGGCGTGCACGGAAGACGTATTGACAATGGCGCCGCCTCCGCGCGCCTTAAGCAGCGGATACGCCAGTTTGACGCCCAGGAACGCAGAGCGCAGGTTGGACGCCATCACCAGATCCCATTCTTCCACGCTGATTTCGAGCATGGGCTTGTTGACCTGAATGGAGGCGTTGTTCACCACCGCGTCCAGGCTGTCAGTAAAGGCGCTCGCCTGCTGATAAATCGAATGAATTTGCTCCGGGATGGAAATATCCGCCCGGATGAACAGTCCATCCGCGGGGAACGGCTCGCCAAATTCGGCGCGGTCCACACCGATGACGCGCCAGCCGTTTTCTGTAAATAGTTTCACTGCGGCACGTCCGATTCCTCCAGCCGCGCCGGTGATGAGCATGGTTCGTTGATTTTCCATTTTCACGCCATCTCCATTGTAATATTCAGGCAGAAGCCAGTTCATCCAGATCAGGGTGGTGGATGTTCAAGCCATCCAGCAGGTTGCGAATGGTGTTCCAATGCACCCGTTCCCAGGCTGCCGGGCTGCTGTTGGAATTGTGCGGCGCGAGCATCACCTGATCCATTTTCAGCAAAGGAGAATCAGCTGGCAGCGGTTCAAATTCAAACACATCCAGACCCGCTCCGCCCAGCCTGCCGCTTTGCAACGCAGCCGCCAGCGCCGGTTCATCCACCACCGGACCGCGGGATGTATTGATGAGCACCGCGCCCGGTTTGACCACCGCCAGCGTTTCTGCGTTGATCAAATGGCGGCTGGTGGGGTTAAGGTCGCAGTTCAGGCTAATAAAATCCGACTGCGAGAGCAGCTCAGACAGTGATACCATTTTCACGCCGTTTTCCAGCAGAAAATCGGGCGCGATCGGGATGATATCGTTGCCCAACAGCTTCATGCCAAATGCGCGCGCACGGCGCAGCACGGCTTTTCCTACGTTGCCCACGCCAATGACACCCAACGTGCATTCGCTGAGCGACCGTCCGGGAATTTTCTTCCACTCGCCAGCTTTCATGGCGCGGTCCATCCAGGGTTGGCGGCGGGCAAACGCCAGCATATATGCCATCACGCTGTCGGAGACGGGCAGCGTAAACGCGTTGGGAGTATTGCGCACCTGCACCCCCAGACGGGCAGCAACTTCGCGGTCAATCGAATCAATCCCGGTTCCCCACTTGGCAATGACCTTCAGCCGCGGCAGGCAGGCTTCGATGGCGCGCGCCGTATAGCGGTCGTCACCGCAGATGGTACCGTCAAATTGACCGGCGTAGGTCAAAATTTGCGCCTCTTCCATTCGCTCGTTCACATCTGCCACGATCACATCCAGCCCGTAGTGCTTCATCACCGGGATGAAGCGGTCCACTGTAGGCAGCATGTACGGCGCAGAAATTAAAATCGTTTTCATGATCATCGTTCCCAACATTCAGGATAAGTGGGATTATACCATGCCCAACATACCGCCGCACGGCGCATTGATTGCCGGATCATTCAACTGGCGTTATACTTCATTATTATGGAAAAATCTCAAAAAGTCCGCATTTTCTGGACAACGCTTCCGCTGATCGTCTGCATTCTGGTGATGCTGCCGCGGCTGCTCTCTCCGCAGTTCGGCATGCTGGATGACGGCGCCACGCTGACCCAGGCAGCGCGCATCTCCGCGGGCGATTTGAGCCTTAATTACGACGGCGACACCGGGCGGTTCCGACCGATGTACTGGCTGGTCCCGGCGCTGGTTTACCGGCTGGCAGGCGCCAACCCGTTTGCATTTTTCGCCGCCAATCTGGCGGTGCTTCTGGTCATCACCGCAGCGGCAACCGCCCTTGCCCGCCGGTTGGGCGCGACAAACGTTCAGGCGGCAGCGGTGGGCGTGCTCTTCGCCCTCTCCGGCGCGGCGATGGAAAACTTCTACACGTTGTCCAAGGGCGAACCGCTCCAGTTGATGTGGCTGCTGCTGGCGCTGCTGGCGTCCACGCCCATGTTAAACCCCCAGGCATCCATTAAAACATTGGTGAGCCGCACCCTGCTGTCTGGGCTGCTGGTCTTTTTCGCCATCATCAGCAAAGAGACTTCTCTGGTCATTTTAGCCGTCACCGGTGGGTGGTTGGTGATGGAACTGCTGACCGCACGTTGGACCCACCGCCCGCCGCGGTGGCGCTGGTTCGGCAGTCTGTTAGCCGCCAGCCTGGTGGGAGCGATCGCCTATGCCATAACGCGGGCGGCACTGGCGCCGTTTGGACTGGGCGGCGGCAGTTATACAGGGGGGTATGTCTTCACTGCGGCAGCGGTTAAAGCATCGGTGGTCCGCTGGGCGGGCTGGCTGCTGCGCGACGATCCGCATTTGCTGCCGCTGATCCTCCTGTGGGCGATTCTGGCGCTGCGCGAGTAAAAAGTCCGCCATCCGGGCGGCTTGCTCTGCCTGCTGGTGTGGATGTTGGGTTGGATGGTCATCTACCTCCCCTGGGAATATACCCAGGAATATTACATGCTGCCT
>JBDKTF010000006.1:0-2596 GCA_039680295.1 Anaerolineaceae bacterium | reverse complement strand
GAAGCCTTTGGCATTCAGTACGCCATGATGACCACGATCCATTCCTACACCAATGACCAGGTCATTTTGGACCAGGGTCATCGGAAGGAATTGCGCCGTTCCCGCGCGGCTGGGTTGAATATCATCCCCACTACAACCGGCGCCGCCAAAGCAGTCGCTCTGGTGATTCCCGAGCTGAAGGGGAAGTTCGACGGCTATTCGCTGCGCGTCCCAACCCCCACCGTTTCTGTGGTGGACTTTGTGGCGAACGTTGAAAAATCCACGACCAAGGAAGAACTGACCGCGCTCTTCACTGACGCCGCCAACGGCAAACTGAAGGGTATTCTGGGCGTCACCACCGGCGCATACAGCGATCCATTGGTTTCGATGGACTTCAAGTGCGATCCCCGCTCTTCCAACGTGGATCTGCCCAACAACATGGTGATGGGCGGCACAATGGTCAAAGTGGTCACCTGGTACGATAATGAATGGGGTTATTCCTGCCGCACTGCCGATCTGGCAGCTCTGATGGCAAAGAAACTCTAACCCTGATCCAGGAGTCATCTCCAGATCATCCATCATGCGTAATGGATCATTCCCTGAGTGGAAAAAGCCATTACGCATGATTTCTAATTCGCAAGGGAGATCCCATGTTCAATAAGAAGACCGTTCGTGATATCGATGTAAAAGGTAAGCGAGTGTTGGTCCGGGTGGACTTTAATGTCCCCTTAAAGGATGGACAGGTGGGTGATGACACCCGCATTCGCGCAGCCATGCCGACCATCCAGTATCTGCTGGACAATGGCGCGGCGGTCATCCTGTGCTCGCATCTGGGTCGACCCAAAGGTGGACCTGACCCCAAGTTCAGCCTGCGTCCGGTGGCTGCCCATCTGGAAAAGTTAATGGGTAAGCCGGTGTTGTTTGCGGAAGATTGTGTGGGGGCGCCTGCTGAAACAGCAGCGAAAGCTTTGAAACCCGGCGAAATTCTTTTGCTTGAAAATACCCGTTTCCATCCGGAAGAGGAGAAGAACGGTGAAGACCTGGCGCGTGGCATGGCGAGCCTGGCGGATCTGTTCGTCAATGACGCCTTTGGCACCGCGCACCGCGCACATGCTTCAACTGAAGGCGTGACGCATTATTTACCCGGGGTGGCGGGCTTTTTGCTCGAAAAGGAGATCCGTTATCTGGGTCAGGCTGTGGCAGAACCGAAACGTCCCTTTGTGGCGATTCTGGGCGGCGCGAAAATTTCGGATAAGATTGGCGTCATCCGCAATCTGCTGAGCAAAGCCGACAGCATTTTGATCGGCGGCGGCATGGCGAATACCTTCCTGAAAGCCAAAGGCTTCGACATGGCGGATTCGCTGGTGGAGGAAGATGCGGTTGAAACTGCCAGGCAACTGCTGGCAGACGGCGGTGGAAAGCTGCATCTGCCGGTGGATATGGTTCTGGCAGATCGCTTCGACGCAGAAGCCGAATCCAAGACTGTCAAAGTGGGGAATGTTCCGGCGGGATGGCGCATTCTGGACATTGGACCTGAAACCGTTAAAGCGTATGCAGCGCTGTTGAAAGGCGCCGGCACGGTGGTCTGGAATGGACCCATGGGTGTGTTTGAATTCCCGCGCTTTGCAGAAGGCACCTACGGCGTGGCGAAGGGCGTGGCAGACAGCGGTGCGATCAGCATCATCGGCGGCGGCGAATCGGTGGCAGCCATCCAGCAGTCTGGATTGGCGGATAAGATCACCCACATTTCTACGGGCGGCGGCGCATCCCTTGAGATGCTCGAAGGATTGGAACTGCCCGGCGTGAAGGCGCTGCAGGATAAATAAATCCCCCCTCTTGCGGTTTGAACCCTCTCCCGTCGATCAAGGCGGGGGAGGGTTACTGATTAACCATTTCGCGATGATCAATGCCTGGAGGTGTATGGGGGAGGATTGATTCAGGTATTTCAATTCTATGATTTGTGATATATGATGAGATTGACATCAGTGGATTGAAGGTCATTTTGAAGATGATTCCAAGGAGGAAGAATGCAGAAAAAGCGCTCTGGTTGGCGGACCGTTTTGTATGTGATTGCTGGCGCGATCATTTTGTTTGGATTGATCCAACTGATTCCCTTCGGAAAAAATCATGTCAACCCACCTGTTGTGCAGGAACCCAACTGGGACTCGCCAGAAACCCGATCGTTGGCAAAGACAGCATGTTTTGATTGTCACAGCAATGAAACAAATTATCCATGGTATGCGTCTGTAGCGCCGGCTTCATGGTTGCTGCAACTGGATATCGACGAGGGACGCCGAAACATGAATTTCTCTGATTGGGGCAACTACTCCCTTTCGGCGACTGAAATTGCAAAGGTCGTACAGGATGGGAAGATGCCACCATTTCAATATACGATCATCCATAAAAACGCCAATTTAGATCAGACTCAACGGGATCAATTGATTCAAGGTCTGGAAGCGTCGCTAAAATAAATCCACCCGGTGAAGATGGTAAGCGGGGTAGGTTGGTCCATATCCGGCAATGATCAAAGGTCTTTGCGAACTGATCACTGCCGGTTTTTTTCTTCATTGGGAACAAAATTGATCTGGTATGCGTCAATTGATTCAGGTATTGTTTC
>JBDKTF010000152.1:0-1824 GCA_039680295.1 Anaerolineaceae bacterium | reverse complement strand
TCATCAGCTTTCCGTATTATGCCCGTCTGGCAAACATTCAGATGCTGGTGACCCCGTTCTCCATGCTGCCCCTCGCCATTCTGGCGTTGATCTGGTTCATTCCCTATGTTTTCCGCCACGGGAAATTTCCCATCGAGACAACGCCCATTTTCTTTTTCGTCATGGCTGCGGTCGTCTCCAATGCCGCAATTTTCTTTTTCGAGATTCCAACATTCAAGGGGCTTTCCATTCTGGGGCAGGAACTGCGCATTTTCCTCACGCTGGGTGTGGGTCTGTTGTTCTATCTGATCACCGCCACTTACGTCAATGACGAGGAAAAACTGCAAAAAACGCTGCGCTGGATCACCATCGGCGGCGCCGTATTGATCGGCTGGACGCTCCTGCAAGCCTATTTCATTACCGTACACGATGTAAGTTATCCCAAATGGTTCATCACCATTCGCGATGCGCTGGTTTATCAGCGTTATCAGAGCCAGGTGAGCACGCGTACATCCGGGTTGGCATATGAAAGCTCCTGGTTTACCCACATGCTGGTCCTCCTTTACCTGCCGCTGTGGCTTACCTCCGCGATTCAACGCACATCCTCCTTCAAAGTTCGTCTCTTTAAGGTCATTACGGTTGAGCATGTATTGCTTTTCCTCGGGTTGATCGTCTTCATGCTGGCATCACCGCGTATTTCGCTGGTCGCGCTGATGCTGATCGCCCTGTTCTTCTTCGTTAAACTCATCCTTCGCTTTTACCGGCGCATCATCCGGAACATTGAGCAAAAGCGAAAGCAGCCAGTTCGCCACCCCCGGTTGCTGCGTGCAGGCATGGGCGCATTACTGATCATCGGCACGCTGGCTTTTTCTCTTGGCGCGGGGATCGGGTTGTTGAAACTGGGCAGCACTCGAGACTGGCGGCTGGAATTGATCTTTGCCAATCCGCCTCAACCCGAAGAAATCCTGAAAGTACTCACGCTCGACGACAATACGCTGATCAACCTGAGCAACCGCTTTGCCTTCATGGAACGCACCATTTATTGGGTGACCGGCGCCAATGTATTCAATGACTACCCGTTACTGGGTGTTGGATTGGGAAATTCGGGCTTTTTTGCATTGCAAAAAGTTCCTCACCAGGCATTCTACTCGTATGAAATACGCGACGCCCTGTTCCGCGCCGTCACCCTTACCAACACCAAAAATATATGGACCCGCCTCTTATCTGAAACGGGTCTGGTGGGATTTGGGATTTTTGCAGCGTGGTTGTGGGTTGCCTGGCGAAGCGCTTCCACGGCTTTAAAAAGCCGGTCTGTGACATTGCGTTGGGTCGCCAGCATGGGACAATTGGCGTTGATCGCCTATCTGGCAGAAGGTTTCAGCATTGACTCTTTTGCCATGCCCTATCTTTGGGTTTTTATGGGGTTGATCGCTGCGACTGGAATGATCTCGCGCAAGATAGATGCGCCGTCTACCACTCCTGTTGATAAATGACCGGCAAATAGATGTAATAGTCGCCGGCAGGCGCCGCCCTCAGGACAAAGTTCACCAGGGTCAGATTACGCTGGCAATCAGCGTAGGTATCGATCTGCACTTTGTCTGAAAGCGGATTCCCTGAAAGATCGTACAACTGCACCCAGAGTGTGCCTGTACTGGCATTCACAGCATTCGCCAACACCATCTCATATCCGGCGGGACCATAATTGGTCGCCAGACCGGTCATACTCAGCATATCCACGGCTTTTCCATTCAGCACACCGCCTACATTCACCAGAATGTTGCGGGTGGGATTTCCCTGCGTGTCAAACACCTGTCCGGCTATCCCCATCCAGTTGCACCCGCTTTC
>JBDKTF010000209.1:0-6807 GCA_039680295.1 Anaerolineaceae bacterium | reverse complement strand
CATGCCTTGCAACCGCATCATCCCCGCCAACCCGGTGGACATCACCATTCCAGATAACACATCGATGCAGCCGGGAGAATCCTTTACCAAAACCTGGCGTCTGATCAACGGCGGTTCATGCGCATGGAACAGCCAGTATTCGGTGATCTGGTTTTCGGGTGAAATCCTCAGTGCGCCGCGCGTGGTGTATCTCAACCGCACGGTCAATCCCGGCGAGAGTGTGGATATTTCGGTGGATATGGTTGCGCCTGACCGCAGCGGATATTACCAGAGCAACTGGAAGCTGAACAGTCCTTCCGGTCAGCTCTTCGGCATTGGACCTACCGGCAATTCGCCCTTCTGGGTGCGGATTCTGGTGGAAAAACACGACACCCCCACGCCCGAACCCTCACTCACCCCTACCGCCACGCCAGTCATCGGCATGACGGGGATCGCCAACCTGATGCCGAACGATGCCGTGGATCTGGAAACCGCGCTGATCAATCAAAACAAAGCGGACGATTTGAGTTACACCATCGAAGCCAATAACGTGGCACAGCTCAATCCGCTCAACGGCGCACGGCTGGTGATGTACGGCGGCAAACCGCCCTCGCTGCAAGACTGCATGAACACCGCCGTGAGCGAGGAACCGGTAGTGATCAACGGGGTGAGCATGGGCGTCTATTTCTGCTACATCACCAACGAAGGCAAACCCGGCTGGCTGCGGCTGGTTTTCCGCAACGCCTCCGATCTGAACCTCACCATGGATATTCTGACCTGGCAGCTTCCCTAGGAGTCTGGACCCCATGAGCACTCTCTACCTGGTCGCTACGCCCATCGGGAACCTGGAAGACATCAGCGCGCGGGCGCTGCGCATTTTGCGTGAAGTGCGTCTGGTGGCGGCGGAAGATACCCGCCAGACCCAGAAGCTGTTCGAGCATTTTCAGATTCATACCCCCCTCACCAGTTATCACGAGCATAACAAGATCGGCAAGATCGAACCCCTGCTCAACGCCCTGCAAGCCGGGGATGCCGCGTTGGTTTCAGACGCCGGCACGCCCGCATTGAATGATCCGGGTTACGAGCTGGTGCGCGCCGCCATCGCCGCCGGACACCGCATCTGCCCCATTCCGGGACCCGCCTCGCCCATTGCCGCGCTGATCAGCTCCGGGCTGCCCACCGATACCTTCCTGTACCTGGGCTTTTTGCCGCGCAAATCCAGCGAGCGGGTGGCGCTGCTGCGTGAAGTCAAATCACTGCGCCACACGCTGATTTTTCTGGAAACACCACACCGCCTGCTGGCTGCGCTGGACGACCTTCAAAATGAACTGGGCGACCGTCCGGCGGCAGCGGCGCGCGAACTGACCAAAATCCACGAGGAAATTGCCCGCGGTGCGTTGAGCGAACTGCGCCAGAAATTCACCGAGACCGAACCGCGCGGCGAATTTACCCTGGTCGTCGGCGGCTGCCCCGTCGAAATCGAAACCTGGGACGAAGCGCGTCTGACCGATGCTATTCAGGCGGGCATCCATGCGGGAACACCCCCCTCCGAACTGGCGCAAACCCTGGCGGCGCAGTCGGGCTGGCAGCGGCGCGAAATTTACCGCCGCATCCTCCGCAGCGGGTAAATACGGGCAACGAATTTCCTTGTGAAACGGGCAGTTATGGTATAATAGCCTTCGCTCGCGGGCAAAGACCACCCGCGGACTTTTTGGAGAGGTAGCGTAGTTGGCCTAACGCGCACGCCTGGAAAGCGTGTTCACTGCAAGGTGACGCGGGTCCGAATCCCGCCCTCTCCGCCAGATCAAGACGCAGTCTTTCATACAAAGACCGCGTCTTTTTTTATCTTTTGCCCGGAAAACATTTGTTACTCTGCACGGTATAGGAACTGATACCCGGATTCCACGCCGCCGAACTTGTTTAGGAGAGACCTTTGAAGATAAGTCCTTCTTTTAATAAAAAAGGCTTTAGAGACCAAAGTTTATCAAGTGGAAGTCAAAATCATGCTGTGTGGCAACATCATTGGGATTCATAAACTTGAGTAACTGGAACTTCTGTAAAGCGATCCCCTCGTCAATGAGTTCAATACTTCGATCAAAGAGCTGGAAACGACATCAAGATTTTTGGGAATTTTGCTACAAAACAACTCATATGCTAAGAGAAACCAATTTCAAGTTATTACGAAGAAAAATTAAAATATTTTACTTTTGAAATTGACAGCCGTGAAGTCAACGTGAAAGACCACCAAGATGGTGTGTCCCCAAAAGCCTGAAAACCAATGTTACAACCTGCAGTTGCTTGCTGTGATGAATTAAAAGCCAGTATCACTGGATTTATACAAAGCGGCAACACATATACTGCGAACGACACCACTGAAATGATTAAAGAAACCATTGCCCAGATCACCTGTGACTGCGGTTCTGACGCGGGCAAGATGTTTATTGAAGTGCATTTTCCTGACTGGAAAGATCATCCGAACAGCCAGAAGTGCAATAATAAAGTTTTCTGAGAATTATTGTATCGGGAGAAGAATAAATAAATAAAGCTTCGACCAAAAAGCTCCAAAATCGCGTCTCACCCTGTTATTTGTATTTAAGTCGGTCTAGAAAAGCCCACGCCAACGCCCGATTTTATGAAATTCATTGTTTTATATTATAAAATTCATTGTTTTATATATGGTAAAATGAAGGAAATAATATTAATATTTAATAAGTTTAGCATAATTATCATCATTTCTGCGCGAAAATATTGGAAAATGTATCAGACGTGGCATTTCAGTCTATATCATTATCTACTCGAACACGATCCAGTTATCCATAATTAAAAATTGAGTTTACCTCAACATTAAACATATTCTGCAAACGGGGGAGCAGAGCATCTTCAGCTGCGATTAGGGAAGACTTATCACCGTTCTTTTCCAATCATCACCCATTTGATTTACCTGGAGGATAGACTCATGAAAGTTCGACGTTACCTTCTTCTCACTTGCCTGCTGTTTACAGCCCTGGCAGGCACTCCGTGCACGGTTCATGCGTTGCCACCGGAAAGCAATTTCCAGATCACCAGTTGTACACCCGAGACGGTGTTCAATGACCTTGACACAACGCTCATCATCACCGGCAGTTATTTTGACTACGCCACACAAGTCTTTCTCGGAAGTGAGTTATTAAGTTTCACAGCCAGCAATGCTGAGACCATAATCGCAACCATTCCAGCGGGGTTTACGCCTGGCACTTATTCCCTGACAGTAGGCGACAGCTCCATTGGAACGACCAAAGTCGATGCAGTCACGGTAAAAAATGGAATCAATCAATGGGTCAGCAACGGCCCGTTTGGCGGAGAAGTCTCCGGTATCCTGCAAAATCCGATGAATAAAGACATCTTCTACGCCACCGTTGCCAATGTTGGCATTTTCCGCAGCATTGATCACGCCAATAACTGGCAATTCGTATTCGATACCGCCAGCCCAATTGGCAACCTGGCTATGGATTCTGGCGACCCAACTCTGTTGTACGCCACAAAATCGGGTGAAGGCTTATACCGCAGCCAGGACGGCGGCGATACCTGGACAGCCATCCCCTTCCCTGGTTTCAGTCGAATTTACACTGCCCGCGCTTTCGCTGACCCTAATACCGCCCAAACAGTTTACGCGGCGCTGAACTTTTCGGATCAGGCGTCCGAGTGCGACACAGCCTGCGGCATCTATCGTTCTACGAATGCCGGTGATACCTGGACACGCATCAGCACGGATATCCCCAGCAGCGAGAAAGTGACAGCCATCACATTTGGCAGCGGTTATCTCCTGGCGGGAACGGAAAGCGGAAGGGTCTATTTCAGCACTGATTCTGACGCCCATTGGACGGAAACAGTCGTAAATTGGAACAGCAGTACCCCCATCTTAAAACATGTAAGCAAACTCGTCATCCAACCCGGCGGTCAGTCCCGCCTTTTTTGGCTGATGGAGGGTGAAGGTTACAGCGGTTCGATGTACCGCTGTGATGTGACAAACACTGCGGGGGTGATTTCTTTAAGCTGCAACCCGGTTAACCTTGACGGATCCGACAGCCCCGACCCAGCTTTGGATATCAAATTCAATCCCTCAGATCCGGCAGATATTTTGGTAGCAGGTAACAAACCCGTGCGCTCCTTAAATGGCGGCGACAGTTGGACCTTCTACTCGGCATTTTCCGCCCCATTCCAATCCGAGTCGGTCGCCTATGATCTATCTTCCAACACAAGTGTTTTTGGCGGAAACCTGCAGGGGCTGTTTGTCAACTTGGATGCAACTTCCGGTGTTTACACCGGAAATTGGACCAAAATGTACGGCGGAATGACCGGTCTGGTGCCAAAGTATTTGGTTGTTTCACCCTCCGTGGAGCAGAGTGTATTTGTGAACACCGACGGCGGTGGACTGTTCCACTCCACTAATGGAGGCACCACTTGGACCGAACTGGCGAAATTCACCGATGATTCTGAAAGTCAGTACACACTACGCACCCCCTTCTCAGTTGACCCCAACAACGAAATGAACCTGATCATCGCCAACTGGTACAACGGCGTCAATATCAGTATTGACGGCGGTCAGAATTGGACCGCATCCAACACACTCACGAGCACACTGTCCAAGTTCCCTGTTGATTACAGTTCTTACACCTTTAACTTTCAATTCCTGCAGCCTCTGCCAGGCCAAAGCGGCAAATACCTGGCGGGGGGGTTCCTTTTCGATCCGACTAACGGGGATAATCATCAGGCACCAGCCGGGGCGATCTATGAAATTCAGGTCAGCGGCATTTCCGTAAACTGGACACAGCGCTACTTGAACGCAGATCTGGGTCGTATCCAGAGTGTGGTTTTTGATCCGTATGATTCGCAGAAAATCTACTGCGGCTCATATACCAAGGATGGCGACGGTTATCCGTCGCACAGTGCGTTGGTTTACAGCACAGACGGCGGGCAGACGTGGAACTACAGCCAGACAACTCTCATGGGATACACAGAAATCAACACACTGACCATGAATCCGTCCACTGGCATCCTTCTGGCAAACGGCGGCAGTGATATTCTGACGATTGATCCCAAGACCTTCACCTGGTCTGTATTCCCGAACATCCCCGGAAATTTTTCCACAATCAACATGCTGGATTACGCCCCCGCCCTGGGTTTCACTCCCAAGGTGCTTTACGCAGCCACCGGGCAAGGCTTGTATCAAACAACCGATGATGGCTCCACCTGGAGTGTCGCCTCCAGCGGTCTTGATGGGATGAATGTGACCGTTCTCGGTCACGGCAGCGTCGGCACGAAAGATGGCATCATTTATACCGGCGCGGCGGGCGGCAGCCTGGCTTCAGCGCCCACCTCTCCGGTCATGGAATTGGATGCCGGCTCTGCGCAGTCATCCAACAGCACCCTGGTGAACGGCGGGGTATATCACCTGGTGCGCCCCTTTACCGAAGTCTATTACTCTTACTTGCCATTCATTAACCGACCGTAGAATTCTTCCTGCATAGCAAGAACGCCTGGCTTGAAAATAGCTAGGCGTTTTTTATATTTTCACTGAAGGAATGAATGGTTGTTCAATGGTACTGACTTTCCTGACATTCCATGCAAGTTCTAGAAATGCCGCCGTAAGAAGAGGCAGAACACAGAACCACATGCTTTTCAGACCAAAAGCGCTGGTGAGAATCCAGGATGCAGCCACGCCGATGTGATAAAAGATCAGCGTTCCCCCAAAGAATTTAAATTTCGCCAGCTTTGCCTGGTCCTTATCTATAAAAAACTCCGTCAGAGAAATCACCGTTTGTCTCAGATTATTGGTGGAAAACACGGTGGAACTGACGTACTCGCCCACGCCTGGAAATACATTCCATTGCAATGCCATCGCAATAGCGATCGGGCAGACGGCGATATATTGGTTCACGTTTTTACTCAAGAAGCCCGATGCGATCACAACGATCATCTCAAAAAAGATGCATAAGATTTTCAAATTATTCTGGAGATATTTTTTGCCAAAAACAAAAGCCGCAAGACCGATCACATAGGCGCCCCAAAGCAGAAAACGGAACAGGACATCTTTGAAATTTCCATCCAATATCCGCACCGTCATATAGATCATGTTGGATGTCTGCGCGGCTCCAAACAGGACGTCCCGGTTGAAAATCGTATATGCGCCAATAAAACCGCCCACAAGAGACATGACCCGGTGAATGCCGAGCTGGATTTTATACTCGTTTTTCATCAACCTTCTCCTTCTACCGATAAAAAAAGTGATTATAAATCTGAAACAACTCCCATGTAACAACGATTATTTGGTTCTTAACCTCAAGAAAAATGATGATTGCGGTCGCCCGGGAATTCTGTGCGGTTCGCCTGCCAGGTTTTAGCCTGACGACGAAAAGCGCGCATTTCGATTAAATGATAGATAGACTTAGTATCTTTTTTATGCTACTATATTACAAATCCCGTTGAATCATGAAAGGAGAGTCAATGAAAAAACTTCGTTTGCAGGTTGCCATTTTGATTACATTCTTAGCTGCATTGTTATTCATCGCTGGCACGGTGGTGGCAGCTCCCGCGGACAACCCGGTTGTCAGCCTGAGCGCCGCGCAAAGCGAGTACACCGCCTCGCAGGATGTGCTGATCACGGTCACCATTTCCAATCCCACCCGGCACGCGCTCCGCATCCTCAAATGGTTCACCCCCGTCGACGGTATTGAAGAGCCTGTTTTTGGCGTCAGGCTGGATGGCACGCAGGTTTCTTACACCGGCGCCATCTATAAGCGCCCCGCCGCCACCGGCAATGATTACATCACGCTTAAACCGGGCGAGAGC
>JBDKTF010000002.1:0-11362 GCA_039680295.1 Anaerolineaceae bacterium | reverse complement strand
ATCTCACCCTTCATCAATGTCACCAGTGATTTCGAGATTGCCAGCCCCAACCCGGTGCCGCCGTATTTTCGTGTGGTGCTGCCGTCCGCCTGGGTAAACGGTTGAAAAAGCCGCCTGCGGGCTGTCGCCGAAAGTCCAATTCCTGTGTCTGCGACCGTAAACCGCAGCATCACCGCATCAGAATCGCTGCCGATCTGCTCCACCCGAATCCGGATCTCGCCCTGATCGGTGAACTTCACCGCGTTGCCCACCAGATTAAACAGCACCTGCCGCAGTCGAATCGGATCTCCTGCCAGCCAGGCGGGAATATCCGGCTCCACCAATTCCATCAGCGCCAGCCCCTTCTCGTGTACCCGCGCGGCGAACAGACCCGCTGCGCTTTCCACTTCCTTCCGAACATCGAGAGGGATGCTTTCAAGCTCGAGCTTGCCAGCTTCGATCTTTGAAAAATCGAGAATGTCGTTGATCAGCGCCAGCAGCACCTGCGCCGAATCTCGTACCGTTCCGGCATAATCCGCCTGCGCCGCGTTCAAGTGCGTATCCATCAGCATTTCGGTCATACCGATCACCGCATTCATCGGCGTTCGGATTTCATGGCTCATCGTCGCCAGAAATTCCGATTTCATCCGCGATGCTTCCACCGCCTGGTCTCTCGCCTCCACCAGCGCAGAATTCTTATCGCTGATCTCTGCCGCATACGCCTGAAGCTGAATGGTGTACTGTTCCTGTTCCAATTCGCTGCCCACCCATTGCGCCATCAAACGCAGGAACTCCAGATCAGCGGTCATATACGGTTCTTTATGCGCCTCTTTGCTGAAGAAATTCAACGCGCCATAGAGATGGTCATCCACAACCACTGGCGCCCCCAGGTAGGTCTCAAGCTGATACGTCTGGTAGCACGGATGTTTTTCCCATTCGCTGCCTTTTGCCTGTTCGAACACCACCGGTTGCCCCGTATCCATCACCTGTTGGGTATAGGTCTGGCTCAGATTGTAACGCATCCCCCGTGAAAGGTTTTCGTCCTGCGAATACACTTCCTGCGCGACATACTCCCCATTCTCGACTCGCGCCAGAATACCCAATGGGGTTCCGAAATGCTGTGCCCCCATCACCAGAAGCGCCTGAACTTTCTGAGAGAAATTCAATTGCGGATTGGATGTGATGTTGTACAGCGCGCGGATGGATTCCTCGCTCTTGCGCAGCGCGTATTCTGCTTTCTTGCGCTCGGTAATATCGGTCATCGTTCCAGAAATGCCGATCGGCTGCCCTTTGGTATCCAGATTGGTGCGCGCGTAAAAATCCACCCACCGGTATCCGCCATCCCCGCTCAAGATCCGGGCTTCAAAACGGCATTCTGGAATTTCCATCGCGATGAGACGCTCAAATTGTTCGAGAACCTGGGAGCGATCTGGTTCATAAAAGAAGTCATAGAAGGCAATGCCCACACTCTCATCCACCGCTTGCCCGGTGACTTCAGTCCACGCCGGATTCAAGAACGCCCATCGACCGGTCACCCCCGTCTGGAAGATGACTTCCTGCACACTTTCCACCACCGAACGATACTTCGTCTCGCTCTTGCGCAGCACATCTTCCGTGTGCCGCTGCTCTGTCAAATCGGTGATCACCGCGATGGTGCCCGTCACCCTGTCGTCCCGCCAGTACGGCACGCCGGTCAGCAGAACCGGCATGAACGTGCCGTCTGAACGCTGTAGTTGCAGTTCAGTATGGACAATTTTCCCTTTCTTCAGTAGGCGGGAATCCTTCTTTACCGAAAATCGATCGATGGGTGCAACCACGTCATCCAGGTGGTTTCCAATCAGTTGCTCCTGTTTCTTCTTGATCATCCGTGAAAATGCCGGATTCGCGAATTCGAATGATCCATCGCTCGCGGTCACCACCAACCCCTGTCCCATCGTCGTCATCACTTGCAGCGCAAAGTCGCGCTGCATCTCCAGTTCGTGATTGACCTCTTCCGACGTACGTTCTGCATTCCAGCGTTCAACCGCCAAAGCCAAAGAGGCAGCCGCCACCTGCAATTGGGTCATATCCGCTGAATCCCACCGGTCTTCCGGGCGATTATGTGTAAAGATGATGAAACCAGTCAAAACCCCTTCGCTCACTGCCGGTAAGATGAGCACCTGTTGAACGCCCAATGCGCTCCACGATGCCTGTTCAGAGGCAGGTAAATCCTGCACCGCCAGGTTCACCAACTCGCCATTTTCCAACGCCAGGTGATATCGAAGTAAAAACTGTTCCCACGCCAATTGCTGCGGCGCCTGAATCCTGACGCCCGCATCCGCCTGCCATTCGCCCCGCCGAAGGGCGATCCGCTTGTCGTCAGACCGGTTTTCGTTGACGTAATAAATCGCGTGGTCCGCTTCGATTGATTCACCCAGGGCTGCCAGGATGGACGGAATGACATCTTCCCGTAAATCAGCCTGCAGCAGGTCGCGCTGCACACGAACGGTCGCTTCCAAAATTCGCTCGCGCCGTTTTAGAACCGCATCGATCTGCTGCTGCTGTTCCAGTTCATGCCGTAACTCGCCATAAAGCTCAGTGGTCTCCAGTACCTGGCTGACGGTTCCAGCGACATTTTGCACCAGCTTGACATCTTCCGATGTAAACTTCCGCTGATCAATTGCATCCAATCCCATCGTCCCTACCACCTTGCCGCGAACCACCAGCGGCACAATCAGCAGGGTTACGGTTCCGCGTTCTCGCGCCAACGCGTGAAATCCTTTCACCCGTGGATCGTTTTGCGCATCGAGCACAATCATCGGTTGCTTGGTACGGATCGCTTCTACCGTGGCTTCATTGTCCGCCAATGAGATATGAATGCCTTCCGCCAGCGGGCGACCATCCGCGGCATACTCTGCCACCACATCCAACCCCGTTTGATGTTCGTTCATCAACGCCACGGCTGCCTGCGGGATATCGAATGTCTGAGCCATCTCCATGCAGATGGTGCTTAAAATTTCTTTCGTCTCTTTTGCCGCGGTTGCCGCCATGATCACCCGGTTCAGCAGCAAAGTGGAGCGTAGCTGGTTCTGCAGTTCAATTTCCGCTTTGTGTTGCTGCTGGGTGGTTTTTTCCAACGCATTCAACAAACCGTCGATCGCATTGGCGAGGGATGTCAGTTCATCCTGCCCGCCGCGGTTCAACCGCATGGAAAAATCCCCCTCCGCGCCGATCTTCGCCACATCCCTGTTCAACTGGTCCATCGGATGCAGCACCAGACGATCCAGGAGAAGGACCGCGCCCGCCATCACAAACGCCCAGATCAATGCCATGGCGCCAACCAGCGCCTTGCGGGATTCAACCACCTCGCGGTACACCCTGCGCGGTTGGCTCACGGTCAACAACAGCGTCGGTTGTTCGTCCAGGTCAGACAATACGGCAGCCCCCTGAACCGTGCTGTCATCCAGCGGAATCACCAGTCTCTCTCCATTGGCGATCGCCCGCTCAAAAATCTTCTGCTGCGCCGGGCTCAAAGTGGATACAGGTTGAACCGCCAGTGTCACCCCCACTTCAGATTCCACCTGCCCAAGAAAATCATCCCCCAACGTGCGTCCAAGGACCAATGCTCCCGCCGGTGGTCCTTTTCCATCCGCTGGCAGAATGGGAAATCCGGCTGCCAGCAGGGTCTCGCCTTCGAGGTTGACCAGACCCGAGACAGGCTGATCACTCCCGGCAGATAAAAATCGTTCGGCGTGCGCTTTCATCCAGGCGCTCATCGTTGAGGATATCCCGCGTAATCCCGATTTTTCATTCTCATAACGTCTGCCGAAAATCACCTGTCCATTTGCATCGACCACCATCACATAATTGAGTCGCAGCGCATTGAATTGTTCATCGTTGAATCGCGCGCTCAACCCCACGGTATCGCCGTCTTTGATTAAGGCGTAAAGGTCATCTCCCATCGCATGACTGAGCGCGATCGCCCCCAATTCGGATGATTGATGATCCAACACGACCGAAACCTGATCGATCTCTTCGAGCATGTTGTCGGATTCAGTTTGCAGCGCCTTGCGCTCGAATGAATCCCACACCGCCCATGAGATGAGACCCAATAACATCAACAAAGCTGTTGTTGTGATCAGGATGGTTTTGACACGGATGTTGATACCCAATTTGCTCATCGTTCGGTCCATGCCATGAAGGCAAAAGGTCTCTTGTGAATGGATTTAACCGGAGGATTGGCAGCGCCATCTGCCCGGTCCTCCGGCTTGTTTATCGCTCAATATTTCGTTACAAGGTTCGTACCCGTTCCCAAGCGAACAATTCCAGGGGAATGCAGCGTTTTCTGCTCCGACGCCGGCAGCCATGATCACCCCTCTCAGAAATCCATTTCATTGGATTTCAAACCGCTCATGGAAACAACCCAGCAGCAGGTCGGATCAATTCGGATGAATCCGCCGAGGGACTGTTCACCCGTGTGGATACGGGATGGGCATCCATTTCCTCGGCTGGGTATGGCGCGCAAAGTGCCGTCAATTCCGCAATCGTTGTCTTTGGTTCCATCCACTTCCACCGCTGATCTGCGTTCAAGATCACCGGCATTCGCTCGTGAATTGGCTGGAGCAGCGGGTTGGCATCTGTGGTCAAAATGGTACAGGTATGCAGTTCATCGCCCTCTGGCGAATGCCAGATTTCCCACAGACCTGCAAATGTGAATGGGCGGTGCTTTTTCAGATAAAAATAATAAGGGAGCGAGTGTTTACTCGCGCTCGTTGATTTCTGCCATTCATAGAATCCGTCTGCCAGAATCAGACAGCGCCGCCGCATGAATGCACTGCGGAAGGATGGTTTTTCTGGCACGGTCTCGCTGCGCGCATTGATCAACCGGCTGCCGATCTCGATATCCTTCGCCCAGGAAGGCACCAGCCCCCAGCGCAAAAAAATGGGTTCACGAGTTGTCGGATCAACCACCGCCAGCACCGGTTGGCTGGGAGCGATATTGTATCTGGGTGTATACAGCGCAGGGATTTCGCCAATTTGCAGTTCTGACCGCAGTTCTTCCGGGTCTAGAATCAGCGTAAACCGACCGCACATCTTAACCTTCCTTATGGATGGAAACGACCAGTTGAACTACATTTACTATTCTAACATGCGTTCGTTCTTTGTGCCTTTCAGTGTACCCACAAAAATCCGTCCGTTAACGCATGAGATGACACTCATCGGATAATCAAAAATATTAACGATTTCCAGGATGAACCCACTCCATTCTAATGAAAAATGCCTTTGTTCTTAAGTCATCCATTCGATTCTTAGTTATAATGGGGAGAGTCTTCCACCACTGGAAAATCTATCCCGCCGAGGTAAATGATGACCAATCCCCTTGTTGAATGCATCCCCAATTACTCTGAAGCGCGTCGCCCCGAAGTGATTGAAGCAATCATCCAATCCATCTCCGCTGTTCCCGGCGTGCATGTGCTGGATCGCCATTCCGACATGGATCACAACCGCACCGTCATCACCTTTGTCGGCGCTCCGGCAGCGGTGGAAGAAGCCGCATTCCAGAGCATTGCTTGCGCCGCCCAAAATATCGATCTCGACCATCATCAGGGTGAACATCCGCGCATTGGCGCCACAGATGTAGTTCCTTTCGTTCCGATCTCTGATATCTCGATGGTGGAATGTGTGGAAATGGCGCGCCGCCTGGGTAAACGGGTGGGTGATGAATTACATATTCCGGTCTATCTTTACGAAGAAGCCGCCACCCGTCCTGAACGCCAGAACCTCGAAAACATCCGCCGTGGTCAATACGAAGCCCTCAAAGTTGAAATGGGTGTCAATCCAGAGCGCGACCCCGATTTCGGTCCGGCGCGGGTCACTCCCGCAGGCGCAACCGTCATTGGTGCCCGGCATCCGCTCGTTGCCTTCAATGCATACCTCACAACCGATCAGGTCTCCATCGCCCAGAAAATAGCCAAAGCGGTACGTAACTCATCGGGTGGGTTGCATTACGTCAAAGCCCTCGGGCTGCTTGTCGAAGGACGGGCGCAGGTTTCCATGAATCTCACCAATTTTCGCCAGACCCCCGTCGCCCGCGTGGTGGAAATGATCCGTCGTGAAGCCCAGCGGTACGGCGTGGGCATTCATCATACCGAGCTGGTCGGTTTGATTCCGCAGGAGGCGTTGGTCAACGCTTCCCAGTGGTATCTCCAACTGGACGAATTTCATCCTGAACAGATTTTGGAAAATCGGCTTTTCGGTGTAATGACTGAATCCCAAACCGCCGCCGCTCCCGCTCCCGAATCTTCCTTCCTGGATGATCTGGCGGCGGGCACCGCTGCCCCCGGTGGGGGTTCTGCCTCGGCGCATACCGGCGCCGCCGCTGCCGCCCTCGTTGCAATGGTCTCACGCCTGACCATCGGAAAAAAGAAATATGCTGCCGTTGAGCCAGAAATGTGGACCCTTTTGGAGAAAGCTGAAGGTCTTCGTTCAGATCTTACAAAAGCAGTGGAAGAAGATGCCGCTGCCTTTGATCTGGTCATGGCTGCCATGAAGCTGCCCAAAGACACCGAAGTGGAGCAGCACACCCGCACGGAGGAAATCGAAAAAGCCACCCTCAAGGCTGCCCAGGTGCCGCTGCATACCGCTCAAAAATCTCTCGAAGTGCAGACTCTTGCGGTGCGCGCCGCCACGATTGGCAATTTAAATGCCATCTCAGATGCCGCTGCCGGCGCCACGCTCGCAAAAGCCGCCCTCACTGGCGCGGGATTGAATGTCCGCATCAATACCGTCAGCCTGCAAGATCGTCATGCCGCAGAAACGCTGCTGGATGAGATCAACCAGATCGAAAACCGCAGCCGTGAACTGGAAACCGAATTGCAGCATACCCTTACCGGGCGCGGCGGGTTCCCGCTCTGATTCGTTCATGCAACAAATGCCTTTCCTGCGATGGGGATTCGGGTGCGTTTTTGCCCTTGCGCTGCTTTCAGCCTGCGCAGCTCCCGTCTCTCCGTCGCAATCATTAACGCCATCGCCGACAGTCATCCGCATAACATCCACGGCTGTTCCGCAGCCTTCGCCCACCCCTACGCCTCTGAAAGATGCCTGCTTCGCATCTGGCTGCATCACCGAGGGGCACGCATGGCTGGCTTACCCCATCGATGGCACGGTGGGCGGCAAGGTCGATTCGACCTACCGTTATGCCAGCACTGCCTCCGGGAAACGCGAACCCCACACCGGTGTGGAAATACAGGCGCCTGCCGGTACCGCGGTTCACGCTGCTGCAGATGGGGTTGTGGTCGCTGCCGGTGATCTGACCGGCACAGATTATGATGCGCTGCGCAGTTACGGGAACGTCGTTGTGCTGCGTCATGATTTTCCGGATCTTTCCCAACCCCTGTTCACCTTATACGCGCACCTTGACCGGGTCGCTGTTCAGGTCGGACAGACCCTGAGCCTCGGCGATGTCGTCGGAACGGTTGGCGCCACCGGCATCGCGACCGGTCCGCACCTTCATTTCGAAGTCCGGCTTGGACCCGGCGTGGTAGACAACACCGTCAACCCCGAGATCTGGCTGAAACCGCACACACCAGAGAGCGGTGAACAAAATGCCGCCCTTGCCGGAAGGGTGCTCAATCCAGACGGCTCGCTTGCATCGGTGACTTCGATCGTGCTTCAGCCGATCGACCCGGCAGATTCATCGCAGCGCCCGGTATATCTGGAAACCTACGCTAACATTGACACGCACGGTGACGCGACCTGGCATGAAAATTTTGCCGTGGGTGATCTGCCAGCCGGTACATATCGGTTGGCTTTCATCGCGGGCAAAAACATCATTGACCAGCGCATCACCCTTGAAGCTGGCAAGGTAACCGTTGTGGTAATTCACCTGGAATATCCTGTGTGAAACTCGCACAGATCATTTGAAAACAATCAATGGAGAGGAATGGTATGGGACTCAAACCTGATCACTGGATTCGTAAAATGGCGTTGGAACACGGTATGATTGAACCGTTTGAGGAAGGCAGGATCCGACCGGGAATTATTTCCTACGGCACGTCTTCTTACGGCTACGACATTCGAGTGGCTGACGAATTTAAAATATTCACCAATGTTTTTTCCACGGTAGTGGATCCAAAGAAATTCGATACCCGCTCGATGGTCGATTTCAAAGGCGACGTCTGCATCATTCCTCCCAACTCCTTTGCTCTGGCGCGCACCATTGAATACTTCCGCATTCCTCGCGGTGTCCTGACAATCTGTCTCGGAAAAAGCACCTATGCGCGCTGCGGCATCATCATCAACGTCACCCCCTTCGAACCCGAATGGGAAGGATACGTCACGCTCGAAATTTCCAACACCACTCCCCTGCCTGCCCGCATTTATGCCAATGAAGGGATCTCCCAGGTGCTATTCTTCGAAGCGGATGAACCCTGCGAAGTTTCTTATGCCGAGAAGAAAGGCAAGTATCAGTTCCAGAAATCCATCGAACTCCCCCGCATGCAGTAATATCCCGCTTATTCAATCGAAACGGGGCGGACACGCGTGTTCGCCCCGTTTTTTTATCCACCCCATCCGCTGGACCCTACAAATCTGACGTGCAATGCGGGCAGCGGGTCGCTTTCACAGGAATGGTCGAATAGCAATACGGGCACTCCTTCGTCGTTGGCGCCGCGAGTGTCTGTGGCTTCTCCGTGAACCGCTTCACGCGGTTGAATTGGCGAATGATCAAAAACAGCACAAAAGCAACGATCAGAAAATTGATGACTTCGTTGATGAACGCGCCGTACGCGATGACGGGCGCCCCAGCGTCGCGTGCCGCCGTCAGACTGGGGTACGCCGTCTTCGACAGATTGATATAAAATTCAGAAAAATTTACCTTGCCCAGTAACAGACCAATGGGCGGCATGATCACGTCATTCACCAGACTGGTCACAATCTTTCCAAACGCCGCCCCAATGATCACCCCAACAGCCAGGTCAAGCACACTCCCACGTAGCGCAAATTCCTTAAACTCTCTCAACATTTTAACTTCCTCCTCTCGGTTCACATGGATCATCATTAATTTTCTCCTTTGATTTTAGCGATAATGATCCATAAATTCTATCCCTAAATTTATCTCTTTTATCCTTTCCTTGCTTACAAAAATAAAAACCCCATGCTGTTGTCAGCATGGGGAATAACATCCTCTCCCGCCGTTTACCGTTTCAGTGAAAGAATCGCTGGCACCCGATCAAACATCCAGAACCCGAACGGTATGCCGATGATCGTCATGGTCAACAGGTACGCGATCACCATCCACACCGCACTGAACCACCAGCCGATCAGGATGAAATACAACGCCCGCAGCAGAATATTGATTTGTTCGGGTTCGCTCTCGCGCAGCACGGTCTGACCGTTCACCCGTGTGGTGATCGTTAATTCGCGGTCGGGTTCGCGCAGCGCAATCACTTTGGGAAGCTGATTGATCATCGCCACCCCAACCGGAATCCCGATGATTGTAATCATCAGGACCCATGCCACGACCACCCAGATGGGTCCCAGCCAGATCCCCACAAAAGCAAACCATAACAATTGAACCAGGCAGCCTGGATTTTTCTTTTCTGTCATCACCGCGCTCATCTTTAATCCTCTCTGATCGCCATACACAACCGAATCGCTGTGTGTTTATCTCTTCATCAATATTTACGCAGAAACCGCCAAATGGTTGCATTTCAATCTCCACAGCTGGATTTCATCGAATGGGGTCCACCCATCAAGAAATATTTTTTACAGAATGGATTGTATTCCAATGAATATGCGAAAACACTGCATCATTTTTATAATTTCATTGACAGGGTTTCCATCTTTCTTTATAATCAAACAAATAAGAACATTTGTTTTATTTTATACAATCTTTCCGTTCTGATCCTATTCACCTATCCTCATCCGTTCGATCCGTGGATGTTCATTGTTTTCGCACGCATTCGAAAAGATATCTTCACCCAAACAGACCATGCTCACCCTCCCCCTCCCCGCCGCTCGTTCGCTCCAGCTTGCAGCCCTGGGGCTGCTGTCTCCACCCGCCCAGCCTGCCAGCCCGGATGCAGTTCTGCAAACCATCCGCGCCCTGGGCGCGCTGCAGATTGATACCATCTCGGTCGTCGCGCGCAGCCCTTATTTTGTCCTCTGGTCGCGGTTGGGTGATTACGAGCCTGCCTGGCTCGACGATTTGCTTCCCCAACGCGCCGTCTTCGAGTACTGGGCGCACGCCGCCTGCTTTATCCCCATCGAAGACTTTCCGCTCTACCGCCGCCGCATGTTGGACCAACGCCGCGGCTGGTGGGATGAATCGCGCTGGCTGTCGGAACATGTCGCGGTGGTGGAAAAAGTGCGCGATCACCTGAACACCCAGGGCGCCGTCCGTTCCGCCGACTTCGAACGTCCCAAGGATCGTCCCAACGGGTGGTGGGCATGGAAGGATGAGAAGATGGCGTTGGAAATGCTCTTCGACACCGGCGAGGTCATGATCACCCGCCGTGAATCCTTCCAGCGTGTCTACGACCTGCGCGAACGTGTCTTTCCCGATTGGGATGACGCCCGCACTCCAACCGTTGAAGAAACAACCGAGGAATTGGCTATGCGCACCGTGCGCGCCCTTGGCGTTGCCTTGCAGCCCTGGGTCGCCGATTACTTTCGCCTGCCGAAAACCGGTCTCCCCGCCCTCTTGAAACGTCTGGTGGATGGAGGTAGGTTGATTCCCGCCTCTATCGAAGGGCTGAACGCTCCGGCTTACATTCACCCCCAGCGTCTGGATCTGGTGCATGCCGCTCTCCGCGGAGATCTGGCGCCCACCTTCACCACGTTGCTCTCCCCATTCGATCCGCTCGTCTGGCACCGTGACCGCGCCCGGGCTTTATTTGGTTTTGACTACACCATCGAATGTTATACCCCGGCTCCCAAACGCCGTTTTGGTTATTTCACGCTGCCCATTTTGCACCGCGGAGCGCTCATTGGTCGCCTGGACGCCAAAGCGCATCGCAAGGAGGGTCTCTTCGAGGTCAAAAACATTTTCCTTGAAGAAGGTGTGAACGTGGATGATGTTCTTTGCATGGATCTGCGTGACGCCCTGATTCGCTGCGCTTCCTGGCACCGCACCCCGCAGGTCGTTGTGCGTGCCGCCGCTTCCCCCACCCTTCTCGAAGGGCTTTCCTTCGCCGCCGAACCATAAAGCAGGCGCGGCTGCCCGTTTTATGGACATCCGCGCCTGTTGGTCATTTCACATGAATATTGCAAGAACCTGAACAGCTTTGGTCTTTCTGGCGGCTTTTCGCATATAAATCCTTCGCGCCTGGTCGCAGAAATACTTTTCTTCCCTACTTCAACGGCAGTTTACACCCTTTCACCCCATCGGGATAAGGTTCCATCG
>JBDKTF010000298.1:0-9857 GCA_039680295.1 Anaerolineaceae bacterium | reverse complement strand
GATAGATGGTGGGCATAAGGGTTCCTTGTCGAAGATCAATCACAAGAATCAGATTCTTGCATGGGCAAGTTTACCACTACACGGGAATCCTTTCAACCATGGTCAGAGATACTCGGGCACGGCGGCGTGGATGGAACCTGATTGCGCCAATTTCCTGCCTTGCACAAATGAACCCTATAAGAAAATATGTATGAATCCGACATAAAATTCAAAAATCCTGCCAAAATTCGTCATTCCAGTTTTCAAAACTCTTGACAAGGGTTGCCAAGTTGCCGATTTCCATATATAATGTAAAACATCTCTAACTATTTCGGAGTTCATCAACAGTATGGAACAAAACGACGCCCAGCTCGAGCAGGGGGTTACGCCCGAGAACGAACAGGTTGTGGATACCCACAACAATATGGAATCCCTTCTTGCAGAAGAAGGCTTTGGTATTGATTTCCCCCAGCAGGGTGAAATCCGCACCGGTATGATTGCCAGCATCAGCGCAGGCCAGATCCTGGTCAGCGTTGGTACCAAATCAGAAGGTGTGATTACCGGCAAAGAACTTGAAGCGATTCCCGCCGCCGATATGGAATCATTCAAGGTCGGGATGGAAATCCCGGTCTACGTGATCAACCCAGAAGATCCCAGCGGCAACCTGGTTCTTTCTTATATCCGGGCACGCGAAGAGGTCAGTTGGAAAGAAGCTGAAGATCTTCAGGCTTCAGGTCAGCCGATCCACGGTACAATTATTGGTTTTAACAAGGGCGGTCTCATCGTGCCCCTGGGTACACTGCGTGGTTTTGTCCCTGCATCGCAAATCAGTCTGTCACGTCGTGTTTCCATGTCTGGCGACACTCCTGAACAGCGCTGGAGCAAGATGGTGGGCGAAGAAATCGACGCCCGTGTTATCGAAGTGGACCGTGAACGCCGCCGCCTGATCCTTTCTGAACGCGCTGCCAGCACCGAAACCCGCGAATCCCTCAAGGAACGCGTGATCGACGAACTGCACGAAGGTGAAGTTCGCACTGGTCGTGTGACCTCTCTGGCAGATTTCGGCGCTTTCGTCAACATCAGCGGCGCAGACGGTCTGGTTCACCTTTCAGAAATTTCCTGGGAACGCATTCAGCACCCCAGCGAGGTTCTCAAGGTCGGACAGGAAGTCAAGGTCAAGGTTATTTCCATTGACCGCGATAAGAAGCGCATTGGTCTGTCCATTCGCCAGCTTCAGGCTGATCCCTGGAGCCAGCTTGTGTCGCAGTACCAGGTTGGTCAACTGGTGGAAGGCACCATCACCCGCCTGACCAAATTTGGCGCGTTTGCCCGTCTGGAAGGCGACCTCGAAGGTCTGATCCACATTTCCGAGATCAGCGAAAAGCGCATTGAGCATCCCAAAGAGGTTCTCAAGGAAGGCGATGTGGTTACGCTGCGTGTTATCAAGATCGATGGCGAAAATCACCGCATTGGTCTGAGCATGCGCAAGGTGGATTCTCCTTCTTACACCGATATGGACTTCCAGTCGATGTCTGACGAGCTGGATACCGAAGCTCCCGCAGCTCCTGAAGCTCCTGAAGCTCCCGAAGAGCCCCAGGCTTAATTTACCCATGAAAGAGCGCACCGCGACAGCGGTGCGCTCTTTTGCTACCCATTTTCCGCTTTACCCCCATTCGTCATGAAACCTTATATTTTCGACGCCCACGAAGATCTGGCGTATAACATGTTGACCTTCCGCCGCGATTATACTCATGCGGCGCTCGACACCCGTTTGTTGGAAGCGGGTGGCTTACCTCCCACAGTCAACGGGGATACCCTGTTGGGATATCCAGATTACGTGCGAGGAAATGTGGCAGTCGTTTTTGGAACGCTGTTTGCCGGTCCGAGGCGACGATCAGAAGGCGACTGGGATTTTCTGAGTTATCGCGATGAAAATGAAGCGCACCGGTCTTACCGCGCCGAGGTGGATGCTTATGCGCGCCTGGTGGATGAGCATCCGCACATGTTCCGTTCGATTCGCACACGCGCCGATCTGGCGCGTTTGATGGCGGACATCGATCACGCCGCTGAAGGCGCTGCGCCGGTGGGTCTGGTGATGTTGATGGAGGGCGCTGAAGGTGTGCGCTCGATTTCTGAACTGGATGAGTGGTGGGAATTGGGCGTGCGCATCATTGGTCCAGCCTGGGCGGGGACCCGCTTCTGCGGTGGCACCGGCGAGCCCGGTCCATTGACAAAACAGGGTCGTGAACTGCTGGCAGGCATGGCAGACCGCGGTTTTGTGCTGGATATCAGCCACATGGATGAAGCGGCGGCGCTTCAGGCGTTGGATCTTTACCCGGGGCAAATCATCGCCAGCCATGCCAACCCGCATGAGATGGTGAAGCGGCGGGTAAGCAACCGTTTTCTACCGGATGAAGTGGTGGACCGGCTGCTGGAGCGGGATGGCGTGATCGGCATTGTTCCTTTTAACCGATTCTTGAATGACGGCTGGGAAAAAACTGATCCCAAAGAGAAGGTATCTCTGCGGACCGTGGCGGCGCACATGGATTATATCTGTCAGCGCGCCGGTGATGCCCGGCATGTGGCGATCGGATCGGATTTCGATGGTGGGTATGGTGTGCGGTCTGTCCCCGCAGAAGTGGATACCATCGCCGATCTGCAATTGCTGTGTCCGATCCTGGCTGAGATGGGGTATACTGAAAACGATGTGGCTGCCATTATGGGCGGCAACTGGCGATCCAAACTGGAGGCGAGTTTACCAGAATCATGAGTGACCAAAATTCAGATATTCATGATGCAGCGCAAGAGGGGGAGATCGCGGCGGCGCATGAGCCGCAATATCATTTGGGACGGGTGCGTAACGGGTTGATATTGACCCTGATTGGTTTTGTCGTATTTTTGATCGGCATCCGCCCGCAATTCTTTGGACTGGACCGCAGCCCGGTAATCGGATTTGTGCAGATTGCCGTCTTTTTGATTGGGCTGGCGATGATCTGCATTGGCGGATATATCAGCCTGGCGGGCGTATGGAACAACACGCCCCGCAGCATTGCGGCGGATATTGGCTTGCGATTGGTTGCCACCGGTTATGTGGTGGCGGTCTTTTCGGGTATGGCAGACGTGTTCGGAGTGGGCAGCCATCCGCTGCCGGGGGTGCCTTACTTTGGCATCTGGCAGGTGCGCGGCGTGGAAATTGCGCAGGGTATCATTGCGCTGGGCTTTTTGATGCTGCTGCCATACCGCGGGCGCGAGACAAAACCCGAACCGGCGCATCAGGGGTAGCGGAATCAGATTTTCGGTTCGTCAACGGCTTCAAATGAAAATTGCCATCCCGGTTTTGCAGGATGGCAATTCTTTTATTCAATCGATCAGCGTGTGGCTATAAATATTCCTTCAACTGGCGGGCGCGGCGGGGATGGCGCAGGCGGCGCAGCGCCTTGCCTTCGATCTGGCGGATGCGCTCGCGGGTGAGACCGAACTTCTGCCCCACCTCTTCCAATGTATAGGTGCGACCATCTTCCAGCCCGAAGCGCAGGCGTAAAATGCGCGCTTCACGCGGCAGGAGGGTTTCGAGCACCTCATCGATTTTTTCGTGCAGCATGTTGCTGTAGGCGGTTTGGATGGGCGAAGGGGTGATGTCGTCTTCCACGAACATGCCCAGCTCAGAATCGTCTTCGTCGCCCACCGGGCTTTCCAGCGAAAGCGGCAGCCACGAAACGCGCATCATCCACTGCACCTTGCGGGTGCTCACGCCCATGGCCTCTGCCAGTTCATCGGCGGTGGGCAGGTGCCCCAGGCTCTGTTCCAGCTCGTGGGTAAGCTTGTAAAGCTGGCGGATGCGGTCAATCATGTGCACCGGCACACGAATGGTGCGTCCCTGGTCGGCGATGGAGCGGGTGATGGTCTGGCGAATCCACCAGGTGGCGTAGGTTGAGAAGCGGAAACCGCGGTGATAATCGTATTTTTCCACGGCTTTCATCAGCCCCAGGTTGCCTTCCTGAATCAGATCCAGGAAGGGGACGCCGCGTCCGATGTATTTTTTCGCGATGCTGACTACCAGGCGGGTATTGGCTTTGATGAGATGCTCGCGCGCCTGAATGCCGTCCTGTATGACGAGTTCCATTTCGTGACGTTTTTCGGGTGTGTTGTTGCCGTTGAGACGGTTCAATTCTTTGCGCGACCGATTCCCTGCTTCGATGCGGATTGCCAGTTTCTGTTCTTCTTCATTGGAGAGCAGCGGTACGCGCGACATCTCCTTGAGGTAAAGCCCCACGGTGTCGTCCGTGCCGATCCGTTCCAGATCCACATAAGAATCAAAGTCGCTCTGAATGAGCGGCTCTTCTTCCAGCAGATCGACTTCGTTTTCGCGGTCGAGAATATCCACCCCACGGCGGCGCAACGCAACAACGAGGGCGCTCAGGTGTTCGGCATCTTCATCGCCGTTGGGATAAACTTCCATCAAATCTTCCGTGGTTAAATAACCCTGAACGTCTGCTTTTTCAAGCAACATGCTCAGAATTTCAGTACCCTGTCTGTGTCTTCCCGGATATGCCACTGCTTCCCTCCTTCATGACGGTCACCGGCTGTATCTTCCTTTCCGGCAGGAAAGGATTCTCAGACATGGTGTGGTACGGGTCTCGGGTGGTTCGCGTTATGGGGTGAGCTGATGCTCGCAGCTTCCCTTATTGAGGTCTTCTCCACAAACACTGCACAGTCCCTTGCAGTCTGGTTTGCAAAGAGGGCTGATCGGGATTTCGATCATCAGATAATCGCGCACAACGCCTTCGAGATCGATGTAACCATCTTCCGGCACCAGTAAGCCTGAATCAGTCATGGATCGCTCAGAAAACGCGTATAATTCGTCAAATTCTGTTGCAAGGTGCTGCCGGGTATCGTTCAGACAGCGCACACATTGAACGACAGTGTCGCCTTCAAACGTACCCTGAACCAGGAGTCCTTGAGGGGTTCGTCCAACGCGCGCCACGCCGGTGAAATCGGTCAGATCAAAATCATCTTGCAAACGGACATTTGGATATTCAAAGTGAAAGTCGCGGCTGCTGCCAATCGGCGCTCCGACGAGGAAGCCGACGTTGAATCGCAGCGGTTTTTTGGGCAGATGAATATGAATTTCAGTCATAGTAAAATTATTTCGTTCAGTATAACATAGCGGATTAACAAAGTCAAGTTTAGGACACTTGTTCAGACAATTACAAAATTGTAAGAGGAGATTGCTGTATGGTTCAAATTGTTCTGGCGACCGAAAATGCCGGCAAGGTGCTGGAAATGCGTGAGCTGCTGGCGGAACTGGCAGCCGATCTGGTTACACCGCGCCAGGTGGGTTTGAATTTAAAGGTGCGGGAAGACGGTACAACCTATGCCGAAAATGCGGCGTTGAAAGCCAGAGCCCATGCGGCTGCCAGCGGAAAAATTGCACTGGCGGACGATTCGGGGTTGGAGGTGGACGCGCTCCACGGTGAACCGGGGCTGTATTCGGCGCGTTATGCGCCGGGAAACGCCCCCTCAGATGCCGACCGCCGCCGCTACCTGTTGAGCCGGTTGCAGGGCAGTCCCCGCCCGTGGACAGCGCATTTTCACTGCACTGTTGCAATTGCCGTACCGGATGGCGGGATGTTTTTTGCTGAAGGCAACTGCCCCGGTGAGATCATTCCCGAAGAGCGCGGAGAGAACGGTTTTGGGTACGATCCCATCTTTCTGCTGACCGATCTGGGGCTGACCATGGCTGAATTGAGCGTGGAGGAGAAAAATCAGCGCAGCCACCGTGCGCTGGCGGTGAAAGCCGCGCTGCCGATTTTGAAGGGGCTGGTGGGGACCTAACCCCCAACCCCTTCCCAAAAGGGAAGGGGAGAAATGACCGCAATGAAAGGGGAGAAAAGACCGCATGGGAAGGAGAGAAGAGACTGCATGGGATGGAGAGAAAAATTGCTGCAAGTGAATAGAAACACCCCCAGAATGGATCTTCTGGGGGTGTGCTTTTGCAGGAGATAAACTAGGCGGTCACCAGGGTACCGCGAATATCGCCCACCAGGGTCTGGCGCAGGGCTGTCGGGTCCCACAAATTGAGCACCAGGATGGGCAGTTTATTTTCCATGCACAGCGAAATGGCGGTGCTGTCCATCACCTGCAGGCGGCGGTTGAGGGTTTCGATGTAGGTCAGCCGATCAAAACGCTTGGCTTCCGGGTTGAGTTTGGGGTCAGAGTCGTATACCCCATCCACCTTGGTGGCTTTGATGAGCACGTCGGCGTCAATTTCCATGGCGCGCAGCGCAGCCGCGGTGTCGGTGGAAAAATATGGATTGCCGGTGCCGCCGCCAAAAATAACCACACGTCCTTTTTCAAGGTGGCGAATGGCGCGCCGTCGAATATACGGCTCGGCAACGGAACGCATTTCAATGGCGGACTGCACGCGGGTGACCACGTTCATGCGCTCGAGCGCGTCCATCAGCGCCAGGGCATTCATCACCGTGGCGAGCATGCCCATGTAATCTGCGGTGGCGCGGTCCATGCCGCGGTTCAAACCCTCGCGTCCGCGCCACAGGTTCCCGGCGCCGATGACGATGGCGACGTCCACACCCAGTTCGTGCACTTCGCGCACACGCTGGGCGATATCTTCCGCGCGCTGCGGGTCGATGCCAATGCCCGATTCACCTGAAAGCGCCTCACCGCTCAATTTGAGCAAAATTCGGTGGTATGCTAACGATTCCATGGATCTCCTTCGGAATTTAAGAAAAAAGCCAACCTTTCGGTTGGCCTTTTTGAATTACTCAGCGGTGCTTTCGCCCAGCTCCCAACGGACAAACCGCCGGATCACGACGTTTTCGCCGACGCTAACGATGGTCTGGTTGAGGAGTTGTTGAATGTTGATTGTTTCGTCGCGGATGTAAACCTGGCGAAGCAGAACGGTTTCGTCTTTGAATTTGTTCAGGTAACCTTCCACAATGCGGGGGAGAACCGCATCGGGTTTGCCATCTTCGCGGGCTTTCGCGGTGGCGATTTCGGCTTCGTGATTAAGAACTTCCGCCGGAATGTCTTCTTCACGAACATAGCGAGGAGCAGAGGCGGCGATTTGCAGCGCCACTTCGTGCGCGAAGGTGCGGAAGTTTTCCGAGCGACCGACAAAATCGGTTTCGGAGTTCACTTCCACCATCACTGCGACGCGCCCGTTACCGTGCGAGTAGATTTCCACCACGCCATCGGATGCCTGGCGGTCAGCGCGCTTGGCAGCGGTTGCCAGACCCTTTTCACGCAGAAAATCCACCGCTTTGGCATAATCGCCATCGGCAGCTTCGAGTGCCTTGCGGCAGTCGAGCACGCCCGCGCTGGTGGCTTCGCGCAGTTGCTTGATCATTTCAGTCGTAATTGCAGCCATTCGATCTCTTCCGTTTCGTCTGATATTATTGATTCGATTTGCGGCAGATTAAGCTTCTGCGCCTTCAGTTTCGCTTTTCATTTTGGCGAGGGTGGATTCACCCAGCAGTTCGCTGTCGCCGAGTTCAGCTTCCTGTTCCATCGCAGGGCGCGGAGCGGCTTCGACAGCGGCGCCGGCTTCGGCGGGAACTTCTTCTTCCTCGTCTTTGCGCATGGCTTTGCCTTCCAGCACTGCGTCGGCGATTTTGCCAACCAGCAGTTTGATGGCGCGGATGGCGTCATCGTTGGAGGGGATCACATAATCCACGCCGCGGGGATCGCAGTTGGTATCCACCAGGGCGATCACGGGGATGCCGATGAGGTTGGCTTCGTGCACAGCGGTATCTTCGCGCATCACATCCACCACGAAGATCAGATCAGGGACCTGTTTGTTGCTGCGCACACCGCTCAGGCGGGTTTCAAGACGCTTGATTTCGCGTTCGATGAGCAAGCCTTCTTTTTTGGTCAGACGGCTGATTTCGCCAGAGTCACGCAGGTGCTCAAGACGATCCAGTTCCTGAATACGTTGGTACATGGTGGACCAGTTGGTCAACATGCCGCCCAGCCAGCGTTCGGTAACATAGGGCATTCCGCAGCGAATTGCTTCATCACGGACGGTTTCCTGCGCCTGGCGCTTGGTGCCGACGAAGAGGACATTGCCGCCGTTGGCGACGGTATCGCGCACCACGTTGTATGCCTGGTTGAGCATCTTGACGGTCTGCTGGAGGTCGATGATGTGGATGCCATTGCGCTCGGTGAAGATGAAGGGGCGCATGTGCGGATCCCATTTGTTGGTGCGGTGTCCAAAGTGGACGCCGCTTTCCAGAAGTGCTTTCATGGAAACAACAGTAGCCATTTAAAAAATCTCCTTTTGCGTTATTTTCCTCCGTCTCTGTCCATCCCGCCCGGCACTGCGTTCATGCGCAGCACGCACCGGTAAGGTCGAGAGACGTGTGAAATGATGTCGCCACCCGTTGGTGGCAAGCGACTTAGTATATCATAGAGGATCGAATTTCGTCCAGAGAAAATTTTGCAAAATTGGCCTTTACGGCTGGAAGGGAGCATGGTATAATCCATCTCCGCGCCTAAAAAGGCTGTTTTACGCAAACCATACGTAAGGATTAACGACCATGAGCGATATTTTAAAGGCTGTGGAAGCCCCCGTCAATGAAAACATTCCCCATCTGTACCCTGGCGACGCCGTCAGTGTGCATGTGAAGATTAAAGAAGGCAACCGCGAACGTATTCAGGAATTCAAGGGTACGGTTCTTTACGTTCGCGAAGGCGGCAATGACGCCAGCTTTACCGTCCGCCGCGTCGCCAGCAATGGTGTGGGTGTTGAACGCACCTTCCTGACCCGCTCTCCCCGCATCGACCGCGTGGTGGTGGAACGCCACAACGTGGTTCGCCGCGCTCGCATGTACTTCCTGCGCGAACGCACCGGCAAGAGCGCCCGCCTCAAGCAGAAGTTCTCATAATACGAGGTCGTTTGTGCCTTCAACAGGGTGCACCCAACAGGGATGCGCCCTTTTTTGCTAGAAAACAGCTTTTCAAATGAGGTGCATATGACAGCCCCCGTCATCGGCGTGACCATGTCTCATTCAGTCAATAAATATGGTCTGAAAACCCAGGTGATTGTGGAAGAATATCTGGAAGCGCTGCGCAATGCAGGGTGCATTCCCCTGTTGATCCCCAACGGCATCACCGCCGAACAGACACAAGAAGCTCTCATTCGGGTGGATGGGCTGCTGTTCACCGGCGGCGGTGATATCGATCCACAGGTGTTCGATGGCGCCGAACACCCCGCCGTGTACGATATTTATCCGCCGCGCGATACGCTGGAGATCAGCCTGGTACGCGCCGCGGTGGATGAAGGCATCCCCTTTCTGGCAATCTGCCGGGGGGCGCAGGTGGTGAACGTGGCGTTGGGCGGCACCCTTTACACCCATATTGACGATCAATTGTCTGACTCGCTGGACCACCACGGAACCGCCAGCCGCGAACGTTCGCAGCCCATTCACAATATACACATTCAACCCGACAGCCGATTGCGCGAGGTTTTGGGCGTAACCGAACTGATGGTCAACAGTCTGCATCATCAGGGTATTCAACGCGTCGGCGATGGACTTCGGGTGGTGGCAACGGCGCCCGATTCGCTGATCGAGGCGTTGGAAGTGCCCGACCATCCTTTTGAAATTGCGGTCCAGTGGCACCCCGAATGGATGCAGCAGGATGCGCCGCAGCGGGCGTTATTCCAGGCATTGGCGGCGGCTTGTGAGTGATCCATTGAACAGTCCGATTGATTCCCCCGCGCCCATCGGCATTTTTGATTCCGGGGTGGGCGGGCTTTCGGTGCTGCGCGCGCTGCGCCAACTGCTTCCCGCGGAAAATGTCATTTACCTGGGAGATCAAAAGCATGTGCCTTACGGCACGCGGTCGCTGGAAGAAGTGCG
>JBDKTF010000168.1:0-2674 GCA_039680295.1 Anaerolineaceae bacterium | reverse complement strand
CCCATTGCAGATCGTCATCTTGCCTATGCGCAGGAAGTCGAAAAGCGTCTCAAAGCCCAGGGGGTTCGGGTGGAAGTCGATGACCGCGCCGACCGCATGAACGCCAAAATCCGCGACGCCCAGAACCAGAAGATCCCCTACATGCTGGTGGTGGGCGATAAGGAAGCCGAACAGAGTCAGGTTGCGCTGCGCTTGCGCGGCGGCGAAAACCCCGGCGCCATGTCTTTCGAAGCCTTCCTTGACAGATTGAACGCCGACGTCGAAGCTGGCATTTGATCCCAATCGAGGATTTCAGGGTGGGGTGTTCTCACCGCCCCACCCTTTTATTTTCATAAGCGCCTCGTCAATCTGTGGGTTTCCATTAAATGTTGACGATTCTTACCCACATGTGGTATCATCACACCACGCGTCGACCGTCTGGGTTCCTCAGCGGTTAGATTTGTATCGGATTAACACAAAAGGAGTGCATTATCAGCGCTACAAATTATCGGGTCAATGAAATGATCAGGGTGCCAGAAGTACGCCTGATCGGCGCCAACGGAGAAAATGTCGGCGTGGTGCCGATTGAACAGGCTCTTCGTATGGCACGTGAAGCCGAACTCGATCTTGTCGAGGTTGCCGGTGGGGCAACGCCCCCCGTTTGTCGCATTATGGATTTCGGAAAGTTCCTTTATGAGCGCACCAAGAAGGAACGCGAAGCCCGTAAGGCTCAGACCAAAATCGAGGTCAAAGAAATCCGTCTTCGTCCCAAAACCAACGAGCATCACCGTTCGTTCAAGACCCGCGATGCGCGCGGTTGGCTGCAGGATGGAATGAAGGTGCGGGTGACGGTTCGCTTCCGCGGGCGTGAGATCAGCTATCCTGAACTGGCGCTCGAAGACCTGAAAGAAATTGCGCAAGAACTGGCGGATGTTGCCATTGTTGAGCAATCTCCTGCCATGGAAGGTCGCACGATGGCGATGGTTCTCGCTCCTGGCAAGCCCAGCAAGAAAAAAGCTGTCGCGGCTGAAACTGCACCAGAAAAATCTGAAACGGACGCGTAGGTACCTTAATGATTTGTGGATCACCTGTGGACAAAGACAAGTAGTCCGCAGAATTTTGTCGAGAGGAGTATTGCTGTGCCCCGCAAGCTAAAAGCAGGTAAGATCAAACTGAAGACCCATAAAGCAACTTCAAAGCGGTTTCGCTTGAGTGGGTCGGGCAAGCTGATGCGCACGAAGGGTGGCAAGAGCCATTTCCGCCGCCGAACTTCGGACCGCACCAAGGCGCTGCTGTCTGAGATGGTCCCCGTTCAGGGCGACAAGATCAAACAGTCCGTTCGCCGGCTTGCTCCGTATATGGAAGACTGATCTTTTCAGTCCATCGTATCCTTTTTTTTGTGCGGCTGTTGGGTGTTTGCAACAGGTGAGTTTCTCACCGGCGCCCAGGGGTTCGCAAAGGAGTTAATATGTCTCGTGTAAAAGGTGGAGGTCACTCCCACGACCGACATCAAAAGATGTTGAAACTGGCTCAGGGCACCTTCGGTACTCGTCACCGCCTCTTCCGGCGTGCCAACGAGACCATGATGAAGGCGCTCTGGTATGCGTATCGCGATCGCCGCGTACGCAAACGCGACTTGCGCAAATTGTGGATTGCCCGTATCAATGCGGCTGCTCGCATTAACGGCATTTCCTACAGCCGTCTTGTTCACGGTATGAAAGTCGCGGGGATCACCCTGAACCGCAAGATGCTCGCAGACCTGGCTATCCGCGATCCTCAGGCGTTTGCGGCAGTGGTGGAAAAAGCCAAAGCTGCTTAAATCCATCCTCGATCAATGTGTATCCAGATCCGCCTCGGCAACGGGGCGGATTTCTTTTTCCCTCTCCTATGTTAGAATTATTTTACGAGCAGTGATCTCATCCCAAAAATCGTCACATCCGATGTTTCTCATGAAAAGCGGATGGATGTGAAAAAACAAGGATGAGTCTGGTTTGGATTTGATTTTGGAGACCTGCCATGGACCCCACTTTCCAATACCATTTTCCCGGCGGACAGATGCTCACCCTTCATTCGGGTGATCTCACACGCCAATCTGTGGATGCCATCGTCAATGCTGCCAATGCTTATTTACAGCACGGAGGCGGCGTTGCCGCCGCCATTGTGCGCGCCGGTGGATCGGAGATACAAACCGAGAGCACGGCATGGGTTCGTTCGCACGGCGCCATCACCCATGACGCCCCCGCGGTCACCGGTGCGGGCGCCCTCCCCTGCAAGTTTGTCATCCATGCCGTGGGACCGATCTGGGGCGAAGGAGACGAGGACCGCAAGCTGTCTGCCGCAATTTGCAGCGCCTTACGTACTGCCGACCAACTGGGATTGACCTCGCTCGCCATGCCGCCCATCTCCACCGGCATCTTTGGCTTTCCCCGCCAGCGCGCTGCGCGGATCTTCTTCGATACCATCCTGGATTATTTTCGCGATCATCCCACCAGCGCCCTCGCAGATGTACGTATCACCATTATCGATCCACCCACCCTGAACGATTTTGCCGCCGTCTATCGTCTCTGGGTGGACCAAAACCCGGAAGAACAATCGTGATCACTTCGCCTCAAAACCCCCGTATCCACCGCATCCGTGCATTTTTGGGCAGCCGTCCGAAGGAACGCCGCGAAGCCGGCGCTTTTGTGGTTGAAGG
>JBDKTF010000542.1:0-3839 GCA_039680295.1 Anaerolineaceae bacterium | reverse complement strand
TGCTGGACGGCAGGGCGATTCCGGCGGAACGCCAGTTGGAAAATGGCGACACCCTGCGCATTGGCAGCCTCGACCCCGGCTTGATGGTGACCATGGTGTACGCCGAAGTGGCTCCGGCTGTGGCAGGCGAAATGCAGCCGATCCGCTTTGGCGAAAAAGTGCTCCTCCAGATCGGACGCGACCCCAGCAACGATGTGGTGTTGGCTTCGCCCTCCGTCTCGCGCTTCCACGCCCAGATCGAACGTGTGGGGCACCGCTACTGTCTGCGCGACCTGCGCAGTTCCAACGGCACATTCGTCAACGACCAGCGCGTTGATAAGGAAGTGTGGCTGGCGGAAGACGACTGCGTGCGTATCGGACCGCACCGCTTCGTGATGAAGCAGGATCAATTTGATCGCTACGATGACACCCGTGGATTGAAGGTGGAAGCGGTGGGTCTGAACAAATGGGTACGCAAAGATCTGAACATCCTGCAAAATATCTCGCTGTGCTTCCAACCGCGCGAACTGGTGGTGGTGGTTGGGCAGAGCGGGGGCGGCAAATCCACTCTGATCAACGCCATCATCGGCTACCGACCCGCCACCCAGGGGCAGGTGCTCGTCAACGGCACCAACGTCTACCGCAATTTCGACGCGATTCGCAACGACATTGGCTACGTTCCCCAGCGCGATATCATCCATACCGGGCTGACCGTCTACCAGGCGCTCGATTACACCGCCCGACTGCGCATGCCGCGCGACACGACAAAAGATGAACGGCACAAACGCATCATGGAAGTGCTCGAAGACCTCGACCTGCTGCACCGCAAAGACAGCCCCATCAGCAAATTGAGCGGCGGACAGCAAAAACGCGTTTCGATCGGCGTGGAACTGCTCACCTCTCCCGGTCTCTTCTTTCTGGATGAACCCACCTCCGGGCTGGACCCCGGCACGGAAACCGCCTTCATGCACCTGATGCGTCGTCTGGCGGACCAGGGACGCACAATTGTGCTGGTGACGCACGCCACCAAAAACGTCATGCTGGCAGACAAGGTGGTGTTCCTGGCGAGAGGCGGCTACATGGCGTGGTTTGGTCCGCCTGATGAAGCCCTCGCCTACTTTGATTCATTCCGCTCGGAACATGAAAAGCGCGTGCGCGAAATGGAATTCGACCAGATCTATTCCATTCTGGACGATCCTTCCAAGGGATCCGCCAAAGATTGGGCGCAGCGCTTTGAGGAAACTCCGGCGTTTCAGAAATACGTGGTCGAATCGCTGAAGCACGTTCCCGCGGAGCCCGCCCAGGTCGTAAAAGGCACGCCCCAACCGGCGCCGCAGGCTGCGCCAAAGCCCAAACCCAGGCGAACGGCGTCGAGTCTGAATCAGTTCATCATCCTCTCGGCGCGCAATCTGCGCCTTCTGATCCGCGACCGTTCCAGCCTGATTCTGATGCTGCTGGCTGCCCCGGGTGTGGCAGCGCTGGACTTTATCATCGCGCCCCTGATGGGCAGCGCGCCCTTCGATTACAACACGGGCGAAGCCAGTAACGGCGCCATCACCCTCTTCCTGATGACCATTTACTGTCTGCTGGTGGCAGGGTTGTCGCAAATGCGCGAATTCGTCAAGGAAGAGGATATTTACAAACGCGAGCGTCTGGTCAACCTGAAAATCGTTCCCTATGTCGCCTCCAAGGTGTGGATCGCCCTGCTTCTGGCGTTTTATCACGCCGCCGCCTACACGGTCATTCATTATCTGGCGTTTGACATGCCGGGCACCATGGTGGACTTTGGATTGGTTTATGGGACCATGGTGCTGGCAGCCATGGCGGGCATGGTTTGCGGTCTGCTGGCGTCAGCGCTTGCGCCCGCCGCTTCTTCCGCGCCAATGGTCATGATCCTGCTCCTCGTGCCGCAAATTGTGCTCAGCGGCGCCCTGGCGCCTGTTCCCGAAAATGTCAGCGCCATTGCATCCACACGTTGGGCATTCGAGGGACTGATCGGCATCGTCGGTTTTGGATCGGATGTGGCAGCGGACCCCTGCTGGCAGTTGCCGGAAGATCTGCGCGACAGCATGACCCTGGAGGATAAAGCCGCCATGGGTTGCCGCTGCATGGGAACGGCGATCTTCATCCCCGGTTCGTGCAATTTCCCCGGCGTGGGACAGTATTACGTCCCCGAAGTGAATCTGCCCGAAGTAGCCAAACCCGCCGACCTGCCAGACAAGCCCGCCGATCCGGTGATCCCCAAAGCGCCCACCCCGCCCGCTGACCAGAACGATCAGGTCGCCATGGTGCAGTATCTGAACTCGCTGAAAGCCTACCAGGACGAAGTGACCGCCATTCAAAACGCGTATAAGAGCGCCATGGAGTTGTATGAATCCCAGGCGAATGTTTATCAGGCGGAGATGGAAGATTACCAGAAAGCGGTTTTGAAATATGAATCGGCACGCAATGCCGCCGTGCAGCATGCCGAAGGTGTGATCAACGGCGTCAGGGAGTCTTTTGGCTGGGGCTGGGTGAATAAATCGGATCCCGAAGCGTACCGTTCCTGGTTGATCAAGGTCTGGGGAGCACAGTTGATCCTGATCGGGGTGTACATCGCCATCATCCTGTTCATGATCAAACGCAAAGACAACCAGTGAAATCCATCGGGGTTTCGCACCCGCATCCAGAGAAAGAGGCAAAACCGGTGAACAGGACATCCAGCGCAAAATTCGTGTCGATCCTGATGATCGTGATCCTGCTGGCGGGACTGGCGGCTTGTTCTGCGATGGGAGGCGGCGGAAAACCTGATCCGACCCTCACCGCGTTGAGCGCAGCCGTCGCCGGAACCGCGACCGCCGCCAAACAAAACGAAGGCGGTGTGAACAGCCTCGCCACCGCCCAGGCTGAAGCCACCGCAAAGAGCGCCTCCATTCAGGTGACGCAGACCGCTCGTGCAGCCAACCTTGGCGAATCGCGCTCGCTGGAAGCCACCCAATCCGCGCCCATCGTCGCAGAGCTGCCGCAGTATGGGCTGGACCCCAAAGGCGGGCACATGGGCTGGGTTCACGATCCGCTCTCCCTCGAAATTACCGGCTACCAGGAGATGACGTACGGAAACGACCACCCCGAGGTCACCGCGGCAGACTTTGCCTTTGCCACCGACATCACCTGGGACACGCAGTACGGTTCTTCGGGCTGCGGGGTCCTGTTCCGCTCGAACGGCGACCAGAAAAAACCCAGCGGATACATGATCCTCGCCTCGCGTTTCGCCAACGGGCATGTGATCTTCACGGCGTTGGTGGAGGGGGATATCGCCAATATTCACGATTTTTATCCCAAGTCGGAAGACAAATCGTTTCAATGGCAAAACGGAACAACCAACCGCTTGGCGATCATCGCGCGCGGGAACCTGATAGAAATTTACACCAACGGGACAAAAATCGGCGAGGTCGATACCACCAAACCGCCCCAGCAGCTTCCATCGCCGTCCAAACCCATCCCTCCGCTGGACACATCGAATGTCCCTGCGATGAACGCCTACAAGGATCAGTTGAAGGAATACGAAAACATTATCGCGCAAAACAAAAGCATGGTTCAGACGGCGCTCAAGAATTACATGACGCGCGAGGCGGTCTTTACCGACGGCTTTCTATCGATGATCGCGGCATCGGAATCGGGACGCACCGTTTGCAAGTATGAAAAAGCCTGGTTGTGGTTGATCGATTCACAATGAAACCATAAGGGATTATTCGGAGCAAAATCATGGCTGCTGACCGCTGGGTGGGACAAATTTTGGGAGGGCGCTACCAGATTTTGGAGCTGGTCGGGCGAGGCGGCATGTCCACGGTGTACAAAGCCCGCGACCCGAATGTGCAGCG
>JBDKTF010000337.1:0-8119 GCA_039680295.1 Anaerolineaceae bacterium | reverse complement strand
ACGACACGTCCGGTAGAATTTTCCATCATCATCTCTGACCTCCACTAACCTGTTTGCGGGTGGCGGGTTAATCCCGCCCTGCCTGGACGTTTGCAAGCGCTTCTGCCCCGGCGGAGATATCCAGCATTTCATTGGTAATCGACTGCTGACGAATTTTGTTGTATTCCAACAGCAAAAGACTGCGCAGTTCGTTGGCATTATCCGTGGCGTTGCGCATGGCAACCATGCGGGCTGCCTGTTCACTCGCCGAAGATTCCAGAATTGCCTGGTAGACCTGTAGTGCCGTAAAGCGCGAAATCACCTGATCCAGCAATTCCTTTTGATCCGGTTCATAAATATACACGCCTTGCTTTTTATATTCTTTAACCGGTTCATTATAATCTTGCACGCGCACCTCGCCGCTCTTAACTTCCAGCGGCAGTAATTTCTTAATGGTTGGTGTCTGCTTGATCATATTATGAAAATCGGTATAAGCCAGATACACCGCGTCAGTTTTCCCATTCAGGTAATCATCCACCACCAGACGCCCAATCGCGCTTACATCCGAAAAGGTGGGATTTGCCGGGAGATTGGAAAAATCTGCCGCCAGTTTCTTGCCGCGCCGCAGCAGGAGATCGCGCCCCTTACGCCCCACTGCCACATATTCCACCGGAACCTGAACGTCGTGGAAGGTATTCAGCGTGTAGCGTAAAACGTTCATATTATAAGCGCCTGCCAGACCGCGGTCTGAACTGATCATCACCACCGTGACGTGCTTCACCTCATCGCGCTCTCGCAAGAGCGGGTGCAGGGCGGCGTGCCCGGGTTGATTCGCCAGGTGCACCAACAAATGCCAGGCTTTTTCGGCATAGGGGCGGGTGGCGTTTACAGCCTGAATCGCCTTGCGCACCTTGCTGGCGCTCACGGTCTGCAGCGCGCGCGTCACCTGGGCAATACTTTTAATACTCCGAAGGCGGAGCCTCATTTCTCTCGCAGAAGGCATGATCCCTTGCTTTCTTTATTCCTGCCGGAATGGGTTATGACCAGCTCGTATTGAAAGCTTGCAGCGCTTCGCGCAGCTTCGGTTCAGTCTCTTTGCTGATCTGCTTGCGTTCAGCAATATCTTTTCCGATTTCAAGGTATGAAGTGCTCATAAATCGCAGCATGTCGTTTTCCCATTCGCGCACCCGTTCCGTTGGAATACGATCAGCATAGCCGTTCGTTCCGGCGAACAGGATCATCACTTCGTCTTCCAGGGGCATGGGTTCGTACTGCGGCTGCTTCAAAATTTCCTGCAGCCGTTGACCGCGGTTTAGCTGCGACTGGGTAGCCTTATCCAGATCGGAGCCGAACTGGGCAAATGCTGCCAGTTCCCGGTAGGCGCCCATATCCAGACGCATGCGCGCCGCCACCTGTTTGATGGCTTTGGTCTGCGCCGAACCACCCACACGCGAAACGGAAATGCCCACATTGATGGCGGGGCGAATACCCGCGTTGAACAGGTTGCTTTCCAGATAAATCTGACCATCCGTAATTGAAATCACGTTGGTCGGAATGTATGCCGATACGTCGCCCAGCAGGGTTTCGATGATGGGCAGCGCGGTCAGTGAACCGCCGGTGCCTGCCACTTTGACGATCTTGTATTGATCCGCATTGCTCATTTCCTTCAGAGCATTGCTGGCATCCAATTCGGCGCGCGGACCATCATACACAACGCCGTTCACGCCGTCTTCCAGTCTGGCTTCACGTTCCCCAAAGCTGGCGGGGGCGATGACATACTTGGTAGCCATGCGTGCCGCGCGTTCCAACAGACGGGAATGCAGGTAGAAAACGTCGCCAGGGTAAGCCTCACGACCCGGGGGACGGCGCAGCAGCAAAGAGACCTGACGGTATGCCCATGCGTGCTTGGAAAGATCGTCGTAAACCACCAGCGCATCGCGTCCGGTTTCCATGAACTCTTCGCCGATGGCACAGCCCGCGTATGGGGCAATATATTGAATGGCAGCCGCATCATCCGCCGAAGCGATCACCACCACGGTATGATCCATGGCGCCGAAGCGTTCCAGCGTTGCAATGGTGCGCGCCACAGCGGCTTTTTTCTGCCCGATCGCCACGTAAATACAAATCAACCCTTTGCCCTTCTGGTTGATGATGGTATCGAGCGCAATGGCGGTCTTGCCCGTCTGGCGGTCGCCAATGATCAGCTCGCGCTGACCGCGTCCGATCGGGATCATGGCGTCGATGGCTTTCAAGCCCGTCTGCACAGGCGTATCCACGTCCTGACGTTCGACCACACCGGGCGCAATGCGTTCGATGGGGCGATAATGATCGAAGTGGATCGGTCCTTTGCCGTCCAGCGGTTCGCCCAGCGCGTTGACCACCCGTCCGATCAATCCATCACCGACCGGCACCGAAGCGATACGACCGGTGGCGCGCACTTCCATCCCTTCGACAATGCCGCTGTACTCGCCCAGAATGGTCACACCCACCGACCGTTCTTCCAGGCTGAATGCAATTCCCACCACCCCATTCGCAAATTGGACCAGTTCCTGCGAGCGGACATCTGATAAACCGCCGACCCGCGCAATCCCGTCTCCGGCTTCAAGCACAGTTCCAATATCGCGAACTTCAAGCTCTGGACGATACGTTTCAATCTTCTGCTGTAATTCAGTGGTTATTTGTTTAATCAGATCGGACATTGGACCTCCGTGTCGGTCGGGAGAGATTTTGTCAAAGTTTGATTTTAACGCAAATCAACCCGGAAACCAAAATGCATCCGGGTTAAATCTTTGTTCGTTCGGATTAGATTCCAGCGGGGAGGGGCATACTCAATCTGATTTGCCCGCGCACTCGCAGGACATCCAACAACGGTGAGTAGGTCTGTCATGACCTTAAAATGATACCTGAAAGAGAAAAGTTTGTCCAGTTGGAAATCTCACCAAGAATGATGATCCATTTCCAATTTATGATGAGAAATATTGTAACGCCAATCTCAGGCGTTCTTCGGCATCTTCTGGCGCATCTTTGGGAATCGCTTGCAGCGCAGATTGTGCTTCCACAATGCTGTAACCCAGCGTTGTCAATGCGCCCAATACTTCGGTATCCACATCCGTCAGGCGGCTGACAGCCTCCAATGTGCTTTCTCCGCCGACTTTACCCTGCAGTTGAAGCAAGATCTTTTGCGCTGTTTTCTTGCCCACGCCCGGCACCCGCGCGAAGAGTTCGGGCTGCTCGTTGATCACTGCCCGCCGGATGGAATCAACCGTCATCATTGAAAGGATCGCCAGCGCCATGCGTGCGCCCACACCGTTGACGCTCAACAACAGCAGGAAGAGCTGGCGCGTCTCCGGGTTTTCAAAGCCGTAGAGATTCAGCGCGTCTTCGCGCACCAACAGATGCGTGTAAAGGAAGAGATGTTCACCCACGCGGGCGTGATCCGCCACGCTGGCGGGAACACCCACCAGCAGCCCCACACCGCCCACGCCAATGACCAGGCTGCCCGCCTGCTTTTCCAACACTTCACCGCTCAGAGATGCGATCATGGTGCCTTCCTCGTTTGGAATGGATCAACTCAGCCGGTCGCGGCGTTGATTGAAGATTTCGTACAACACCACGGCGGTGGCAACTGCCAGATTCAGCGAGTCACTGCGCCCCACCATGGGGATGCTCACCAATCCGTCACACAGCCGGATGTGATGCTCCTGCAAACCCATCCGTTCGCTGCCGCTGATTAAAACCATGGGATCAGGGTAGCGGGTCTGATGATAATCTGCCGCCGCTGCCCCAGACGTTCCAATCAGGGGAACACCCGCCGCCTGCTTCCACGCTGCAAATTCAGCAAAAGTGGTCCGCACCAAGCGCTGCGAAAAGAGCGCCCCTGTGCTGGCACGCGCTGCCGTCGTATCGTATGGATCGGTGGATTGATCCAGCAGGATCACACCTTTACCACCCACCGCATCGTTGGTTCGCAGGATGGTACCCAGATTGCCCGGGTCCGCCACCGAATCCAGCGCCACCCACAAATCCCCTGGTTTCAGGCTCACATCGTCCAGGCGCGTCCAGCGCTGGCGCACAATGGCAGCCAGTCCCACCGGTCCTTCCTTGTGACTGAAGCTGCGGAATACATCGGCGCTTACTTCCATCACATCCACTCCGGCGGTGCGCTGTTTTTCCACCAGTTCGATCCCAAAATCGCTGGTGAGCAGTTCCGGCGACGTCAGCAGGGTCTCAATTTCTGCGCCCATTTTAACTGCCTCGGTGACCACGCGCAGCCCTTCGATATAAAAGCACCCGCAGGCTTCGCGTTCTTTGCGTTCGCGCAGTTTACGAATTTGCTTGATGCGGGGATTGCTTGTGCTGGTGATGAGGGTCATGGGTTCACACTCCGGCATTCAAATAACGGGCACTGTGCAGGTGCGTGATGGCGATCGCCAGTGCATCGGCGGCATCATCCGGGCGGGGAATCTTCTCCAGCAGCAGAATGGCTTTTACCATTTCCTGCACCTGTCTTTTATCAGCCATGCCGTAACCCACCACAGCCTGTTTGACTTCGAGGGGAGCGTACTCCGCCACAGGGATCTTTTCCTGCGCCATCGCAAGCATCACCACACCGCGCGCCTGTCCCACAGCGAATGCCGTGGTCACATTGCGCTGAAAATACAGCTTCTCCACCGCCCCGTTGTCGGGATGATGGAGAAGCATTAAGTCACGTATTTGCTGGTACAACACAAGCAGGCGTTCAGGCAATGGCATTCCCGCTGGCGTGGTGATCACGCCGTAGTCCACAGCCACCAGACTACCATCCGCCGTTTCACGCACCAGTCCAAAACCGGTGGTCGCTGTCCCCGGATCAATGCCAAGAACCAGCATTGCCGGTTTAGAGGTCTTCCATGGCTGCCATCGCCTCATCGGAGATGCGCAGGTTATAGAACACGTTCTGTACGTCGTCCCGTTCTTCCAGCGCGTCGACAGTCTTGAGCACCGAAAGCGTGTCTTCTACGTTCAGTTCCATATCCTGGGTGGGGATCATACGCAAGCCAGCTTCTTCGGGGATAATGCCCAAACCTTTCAAACGATCGCCGACGGTTTTAAAGGCTTCCACCGGTCCGATGATTTCAGTTTCTCCGTCTTCATCCGTAACATCGTCTGCGCCGGCATCCACCGCCATTTCAAAAATGGCATCCATATCCTTGCCCTCAGAGGGGAAAGAGAAATAAGAGCAGCGCTTGAACTGCCAACCCACCGACCCGGCTTCAGCCATGCTGCCGCCGCTTCGGCTCAGGAGGTGGCGAATTTCAGCAACAGCGCGATTGCGGTTGTCGGTCACCACTTCAATCATTAAAGCGACACCGTGACCGGCATATCCTTCGTAATAAACCTGTTCAAGCACCGCACCGTCTTTGCCGTCACCCGTGCCGCGCTTGATCGCGCGTTCAATGTTGTCTTTCGGCATATTTTGAGCGCGGGCACGCTCGATCGCCAGGCGCAGGCGAACGTTCGATTCAGCATCGCCGCCGCCATCACGCGCAGCCATCACAATTTCACGCGCCAGGCGAGTGAAAACCTGTCCTCGCTTGGCGTCTTCAGCGCCTTTCTTGCGCTTAATCGTCGCCCACTTTGAATGACCAGACATACGATTATCTCCTCAACAATCACTCAGGATGTATCTTCCAATTTTTCGAACTTTCGAACTTTGCAGATTATACCATGTAACCCTGTGATCGAGAACAGAACCCCCACCCATCCTTCAACCGCCGTACTGTCGGCGCCTTTCAACTCCCTTACAGTTCTGCAAGGTTCGCCCCGAAGGGATTGTCTTTCATTTAATCAGTGACTAAAATGTAACTAATCTATTACCATATAATTACCAATAAGGCAGGCGTTCGTGCATTCCAATAAATTCTTCGAGTGGTTCGGGGTTCTCTTCATCACAGCGGCGTTGATCAGCAGTTTTCAACCCGTTGGCGCACAGGTCTTGGTGCCTGTCACCGGCGTTGACAACGTCTCCCCCTCCACCGCAGCCAAGCCTGCCCTTTCTGATTTCGTCGCGACCGTTGAAAACGGCAGCCCCAGCCAGATTACCGGCGTTTATGTTCCCCAAATCCTCGCCCTGCCCGTCAAACAGCAGCCCGCGGGGCAGCCGGGTTATGTGCCCAATGAAGAAAACGTGGTGGCTCAATTCTCCATGGCAGCCCAGTACAATACTGACGCCTTCATTGCCCACAACCATCTGGCGGGCGCATTGTTTTCAGATCTGAAAGTTCTTCAGCCGGTCACACTCGTGTTTGGCGACGGCTCCACCCGGCAGTACATCATCAGCGCGGTTCACGCATACCAGGCGCTTTCTCCCAACAGCCCGTATTCGAGTTTCGTGGATCTCGACACCAACGCGACCCTCACAGTCACAGACCTGTTCAAACAGATCTACACGATCTCGGGACGGGTCATCTTCCAGACCTGCATTCTCAAAGATGGTGAGCCTTCATGGGGTCGTCTCTTTGTCATCGCCGAACCCATGGATGACGCCAATACCTTCAGCCAGATTCGAAGCCAACAGGCTTCTTTATTGGAATAACTTGGGAACAACTTTTACTCGGTAGTGAACGGTCCCTTAAGTCAACAGACGCCCTCCCCAGGCGTCTGTTGATGGTTTAAAAGGGAAATGGCATCAGCGGCGCGGCATATTCGCCACCGGGTTGGACAATCTGCCCAATCCTTCGATCAGAACCTCCACCACATCTCCGTGGGTCAACGGTCCCACGCCTGCCGGTGTGCCGGTCAGGATCATGTCGCCGGGTTCGAGGGTCATCACCGAACTGATGAATGCCACAAGCTGTGCCACGGTGAAGACCATATCGCGCGTGGAAGCCATCTGACGCAGCTCTGTGTTGACGTGGCAGGTGATCAACGCATCAGATGGATCAAATTCGGTATCGATCCAGGGTCCGCACGGGCAAAAGGTATCGAAGCCCTTGCTGCGCGTCCACTGTCCATCCCGCCGCTGCAAATCACGGGCGGTCACATCGTTTGCAACCGTATACCCCAGAATATATCCAGCCGCATCTTCTGGCGCAATCCAACGTCCCCGCCGCCCGATCACCACCGCCAGCTCCGCTTCGTGTTCCACCTGCTGCGACTGGGGCGGCAGGAAGATCGTTTCGCCCGGAGCGATTAAAGAGGAAGGCGGCTTGAGGAATAGAATGGGAATATCGGGGGTTTCATTCCCCATCTCGCGGGCGTGTTCGGCATAATTGCGCCCCACACAAATGATTTTGCCCGGCTGCACCGGCGCCAGAAGGCGAACCACATCCAGAGTGAGTTCCGCTTCCAGGCGGCGAAATTCGCCGAAGGGCGTTCCTTCCAGCCCACCCACTTTATCTTCGAACAGCCAGCCATACTGCGGCGCAGTGTTGCGTGTTTCAAAGCGGACGAAGCGCATCATGACCTCCAAACAAATAAGTTAATCGCGGAAATTATTCTCATCAAGTTTAGCATAAATCGCCCGCCATGCATTATAATAGGGGCTGTTGGGCGGGTAGCTCAGTTGGTTAGAGCGCATCGCTTACACCGATGATGTCGCAGGTTCGAGTCCTGTTCCGCCCACACAGCAAAACGCTCCCATTCAATTAGATGGGAGCGTTTTTGTTCAGGTCAATGACGGTTTAAAACCAGTCGCGCCGGGTAAAGATGAAGATGGTCACCGCTGACATGAACATGAAAATGGCGATGACGATCAGGTAAGCGTACGGGCTGCTCGCGAATGGCAGTTGGACGTTCATGCCGAAGAAACTGGTCACAATGGTCGGCAGACTGAGCACAATGGTCATGGATGTGAGGAATTTCATGACCACGTTCAGGTTGTTCGAGATGATGGATGCAAAAGCGTCCATCATACCACTCAAAATGTTGTTCGCAATGTTGGTCATTTCAATCGCCTGCTGGTTTTCCGTCAGCACATCTTCCAGCAAATCCTCGTCATCCGGATACATGCGAAACAACTGGCTGCGCTGAAGACGTTCCATGAGCAGCTCGTTCGATTTGAGCGCGGTGGTGAAATACACCAGGCTTTTTTGGTATTTCAGCAGTTCCAGCACCTCTTTGTTCCGCATGGACATCTGCAGCCTGTCTTCCAACCCATCCA
>JBDKTF010000569.1:0-7049 GCA_039680295.1 Anaerolineaceae bacterium | reverse complement strand
GTGTCAAACATTTTATCTTTGAATTCATCGTACAAACCGCCCCAGCCGATGCCCTTCATTTCCTTGCTGTAGACGGTAAAGGTCAATTTCACCCATTCGATGACATTTCTTAAATACATCCACAATTCATTTGCGTTGGGGTCATGCTGGTGAATGGACATATATTTTTCAATTTCGCCGTTTGAGATCCAACTTAACGCCGTTTCGAGAATCTCCTGACGGATGGGGGAGCCGCTCACGAAGTCTCTGGATAAGAGATATGCCGCGCAGTTGCTTTTGCTGAAGATTGATTTTGCACCTGTCAGCCAGGGTCCGGTATAGACGGCGTTCCGCAACTCCTGGTCGGTGAGTTTTTCGCCAGCGATATTGACAATCCTGAACCAGTCCAGTTTTTCCCGGTCGTTGCCCTCGCAGAAATAGACCATCAGGGTATAGTTTAAGATCTGCTCTTTTTCGGTGTTCGTCAGGTTGTGGAAGGCGCGGTCGTCCAACGAATAATCGTTGTTGACGTACTGGCAAAAGCTGATCGTGCGCTGCTGCCCGTCCAACACTTCAAACGTCCCGTCCTCGTTTTTCACCCAGTACATGACGTTGAGCGGGAAGTTTTTGCGAATGGTATCCATGACGGCGTTGCGCTTTTTGTCGTCGTAGACAAACTCGCGCTGATATTTGGGGCGGATATTCAGCCGGCTGTTGTAGCCCACCACGCCTTCTTCGGCGTTATCGACGTATTTCTCTGCCACCTCACGGACGGTGATTTCGTGCAATTCGATTTTCACTGCGCATCCCCTTTTCGTCTAATCACAATCCTATCGTAAAGACGTTCGTAAGTGCCGTCTCCATTTGGAAGATAGAACCTGATGCCCCCCTGTACATAGGATCCCTTCGGGGCAAATTCAGACATCGGTTTTCCGACAAACCTGCTCGACCCAATAATTTCAAACTGATCCGGGTTATATTTGTCGAGGAAGGTAATTGGAACGCCCATTTCGCCATCATAATCGTATGGAATTTCGGCGGTCTTCGATACTTCGATGGCGTTGTAATTGACATAACGCGGGTATTCTTCGGGGGTGTAGTGCTTGTATAACGTAAGGATTTCGTGGCGTTCTTCAAAGTCAAGGTTCGTAAACCACCGAACGCCCTTGACCCGGATGTATTTCACGCCATTTTCGTCCACCCTGAACCCCGCCGCCTGCAGCGGATAATACTCCGGTACCCGAAATTCACGGTCGCCGCTGTGGATACTCTGCCCCAACCAGATTTGATTGTTACTGATTAATTTGAAAATTTCTTTGTATGTTATCGCATTTACATTCCCGATAATGATGAACTTCTTTTCATATTCGATTAACTGCGCAACGTACTCGCGGAACAGCGAAAACGGCGGATTGGTGATAATGATGTCGGCTTCTTTGAGCAGTTGGATACATTCGGGCGAGCGAAAGTCGCCGCCGTCCTTTAACTGCGTCAGGGCGTTCTTTCCGTTTTTGAGCAGATACTGCACATCCGCCAGGTCAATCGCGCCGTCTGCGTTGGCATCTTTGACTTCGGTGATTTCGATTTTATAGGGGGGTCTGCTGTCGGCGCTTTTCACATCCGCCCCCTTAACGTCAAACAATGACAACTGATTATATGCGACCGGGGAACCGGAATAACTGGTCGCAATCAGTTTTTTGAGACCCAAAAAATTGAAATTCATCGCAAAATACTTGAAAAAATTGCTCTCATACGGGTCGTCGCAGTTGCAGAAAATGACTTTGCCGCGGAATTGTTCCTTATAATGGCGCATTTCCGCTTCGATGTCCGGCAGTTGCGTATAAAATTCGTCTGCTTTGTTCTTCTTTGCTTGTCCAAGTTGCTCTGTTGCCATAAGCCCCCGGGTCCCTGTCTGAATCGTTGAGTTGATGATCTTGTTCAGGATAGGGTTAATTGTAAACCCATTCGATAAATCCGTTTCGAACCGGAGCCCGGTTCGTCATCGAAATGACCGCCTTTAATCCTGTTTTCAGACCCACGGGATGGGCATCTGTCATTCTCCGGGAAACGGCTTCAACCCTTTCGTTTTTAAGGATCGAAATGCCAGAACCATTTTGGATTCAGCCATTAAAATGGGATGGCAGTTATTTTTTTCCGTTTGGATAAACCATGATCCATTTGCAAACGAAACGTTTGATCCTGCGTCCCCTGCAAGAGGCAGACCTGGCGGCGTTCGCTGCCTACCGATCCGACCCGGACGTGGCGCGGTATCAATCCTGGACGCCGCCCTATACGTTGGATCAAGCAGCTGCGTTTTTGAAAGAGATGAACCGCGCGCCCGCTGGAACGCCCGGCGTCTGGCTGCAACTGGCGATCGAACGCCAGATTGAACCGGGAATCATCGGAGACTGCGCGTTACAGATCTGGGCGGAAGACAACCGCCAGGCAACGATTGGTTTCACGCTCGCGCAGGCATATCAGCATCAGGGATTTGCAACCGAAGCCGTGCAGGGACTGCTGGGGTATCTCTTTGGAGAGAAACATCTCCACCGGGTTTCCGCCATCTGCGACGCTGAGAATCTGGCTTCAGCCGGTCTGCTGGAGCGGGTGGGGATGCGGCGCGAAGGGCATTTCATCGAAAATATCTGGTTCAAAGGAGCCTGGGGCAGCGAATATGCTTATGCCATTCTCCAAAGCGAATGGGCTCAGACAGGGGAAAAGATTTAATCCTCCCCGGCATGAATGGGTACAGAAAGGTCTAAAATATTAATGACTTTTCCCATTTTTCAGAATATTTTCAACGGTTGCGGCGTGTTCCTGCAGGTGTTCCGTTAAGAAAGCGATCATCTCGGTAACACTGATGGAACCCGTTGGATTGCCGCATTCATCACAGGGGCAGACCGAGTTTTGCCATGCGTCCGGAAAATCGGCTACCAGCGCAGCCATGGCTCGATTATGCACACGGATCAACGTCAGGTCAGGTTCGATGGCTCGTTCCCCAAAATGCAGCGCATTCGCCCAGGGTTCATTTCCGGGGAAACCCTCGAAGCGAAGCGATGTGCCCGGTGTGGCAAGGGCTCGTTTCATCTGGAATTCCCAAACATCGCCGTCATCACTGACGTGGTGCACGATCTGACGAATGGTCCAACCATCCGCTTCTTCGCGTTGATCCAGTTCCAGATCGTTGAGGGGTTCAATCAACCCCAAAAACCGATTGGCAGCGGCAGTAAACTCATCCAATTGCTTTTGTTGAATATAAGTGAGTGAAGTCATTGATTTACCTCCATTGGCATGTGACGGCGCGCGTCTGCCACCTGGCAGGCAGAACGGATCCCTCTGACGGCTGCACGTTTCACGCCAACCCCTCTTGCTATCTTTTCGTCAGACATCCCAAGGGACAAACCTGCCAGCACACGGTCCAACTGCTCATAACGCAAGCCGATGGCGGTCTCATTGGGCAGTCCGGCTGCCAGATCGCCGGAGGAAGGCTGGCGCAGGATTTCTTCCGCCACGCCCAACGTCCGCGCCAGTTCGCGAATCTGCGTCTTGTAGAGGTGGCGCAGCGGCGCGATATCGCCCACGCCGTCGCCGTGCGGATCATAGAATCCGATGGAATATTCCGAGCGGTCTGTGGTGCAGACCAGCAGGCAGTCCCGCCGCGTCGCCTGGAGGGAGAGCAGCAGCATACGCGCGCGAACCTTCCCGATGATGAAAGTTTCGGTCAATCCGGCATAACGCCACAACCGGCGGCGCAGCAGCGCGCCCAGCAGCCCTGTGCGTCTGTCAAAGGCGTATCCCTGCGACCAGGGAAACAACGCCGGCGCGCCGCTCAACCACCTGAGGATCTGGATGGATCGTTCCAGAAGGGGACGGTTGTTGGTGATATTGAAGGGCATATTCTCATACACTCCCAGTTCGGCGAACAGATCAGAAAGATTTTTCTCTTCCAGCGGCAGACCCAGCGTCTGCGCCACAGCGTGGGCATGGTTTTGCATCACCGCGCTGCTGTCGCGTTCAGGCAGGCTGATCAGGTGAATTTGATGCGCGGGCAGGCAGCGCGCGCAAAGATAAGCGCAGGTGGTGGAATCGAGCCCGCCGCTCAACCCAATGACCACGCCGCGAACGCCGCGCCGCTTCACCTCGCCGCGAATCAAGGCACAAATGCGCTCGATCTCGGCAGGTGGGTCAAAATGCAGATGCGCATCCAGCGTATGAATCGATTGCTGTGTCTCCATCGGTATCCTCCGCAGATGAAGCCCTGATTGAAATTATCATAGCACGCAGAAGGCGGATCGTTTGCGTTAGTTTTCGGTCGGATGGAAGTTGAAAAAACGGGTTATTTTAAGGTAAACTGCTAGACAACGGGTGGTTAAAGATGTATGATTTGTCTAGACGAGGCAGTTTTCCCTGTCTTATTGTGTTTTCATTAATATTGAGACAACTGATTTCTGAATGGTAGAAGGGATGCTTTGATCCTGCGGTTGCCATGGTCGCCGTTGCTGCGGGGGCAGCGTGACCGCCGGGGAGCAAAAGGCGAAACCGACCCAACGAATCGTATGTGGTCGGTTTTTGTTTACCGGTTGCTCAATCAGGGATAACTCCAGATTGTCGATAACATTCGAATAGATCGCAATACGCATAACTGTTTCTCGACCGAACCATGGACAGGCAATGGATCGATTGGATTGAATATCTTTATGCCGGTTTCGGTTTTATCAGGAGGTGAAGTGGGAAAAATAGGAACAATTCGATACCGTTCGGTCCATTGAAGATTGTTCATGCGGCAGCAAACATTCTTCATCCTTATTTCGGAAATATTGGAGGTGGGATGATGGATACGAAATTCTCTCTCCATGCGGTGGCGCAAACAGCCTTTCGAGTGCTGAATCTCCTGGTTATCCTTGTGATGACGCTCAGCGCCCCATTAACCGTATATGCGTACACCGATACGGATAAACCGGATTATTCGCCAGGGGAAACCGTTACCATCTTTGGGGACAATCGAGATGGGACAGGTTATTTAGCGGGCGAAACCGTTCAGGTGGATGTTACAGGTCCGAATGGATATGCGGCATCCTGTTCTGGAGTTGCCAGTGAAACTGGCGCCTGGGCTTGCCAGGTAACCCTGCCGGCGGATAACACCGCCATTGGATTGTATTCCTATGTCACACTCGGGTTGACCAGCGGAACCACTGAAACGCACACCTTCACCGACGGCACCGTTACAGTTTATGATCAATGCGCCAATGATGACGGTGATGGTTATGGGGGCAATCCCGGCGCATGCCAATGGATCAATGGCAACCTGCAAAAGAATAACTCCACGTACAGCGAAGGAGATGCCACTGTTCAGTTTATTCTGATCTCTGGCGTGGTTCCAGGGGAAACTCATTCCTTCACGCTGGTATACGGTACCACCAAGAACGGCAAACATGCCTATGACTTTTTGACCACCTGGAGCTGGTCAGAAGATTGGATCACTGAAGCCGACCGCTGCCACTTCAATGCAGGCTGCATTGCCTATGATCCGCTGGATACCAGTTATATGGATATTCCGCTGGATCCCAATGTGCCCGCTGCCTATCAAAATGCCAAACCTGATCAACGTCATTTCAATATGCGCGGCGGCACGCTGACCAATATCTCAACCCCTACGATCATCAGCGGTGATTACACCGGAACCAGCGAAACCTCGATCGAGATCACATTTACAGTCAACGCTGCGGGTAATCCAATGTGCAACGCTGAGGGTACGAACTGCCAGGTCGCCATGATCTTTGGGGCGCACGTGGCTGCGCAGGCAGATTGGGGCACCGGAACCGGGGCAGGCTCCATCAGCGGGTCTCCTTTCCATGTTCAATTATCAACCTTTGACGGGGCTGCTGTTGGATCGCGTGATAACCAGATGCAGTCTTCAGCCATCCCTGCAAATGGAACGATCACGATTGTCAAAGATGCAATCCCCAACGATGCGCAGGATTTCAACTTTAACCTGACGAACGGCACCACCATTACACATAATTTCGCGTTGGATGACGACGCAGATCCGACCTTATCCAACACACAGTCGTACTCACTTCCTGCCGGCATCTACACCGCCGCAGAACTGGGTCCGTTGGCGAGCTGGTGGTACCTGACGGGCATTGTCTGTGTGGATCCAACAACCAATACCACCGTTGATTTGGGTACAGGTACTGCGACCATCAATCTGGCGTCGGCTGAAACGGTGACCTGTACCTTCACCAACACCAAACAGCTAAACGCGGATCTCACGGTCAGCAAGACCGCCACCGCGACGTTTGGGCGGCTGTATAAATGGCTGATTGATAAGAGCGTGGACAACACGCTGATCAAGATTGCCGAGGGAGGTACAGCAACCTTCAACTACGACGTCAAGGTGACACCAGACGGGTACACCGACAGCGGCTGGGCGGTTACTGGCGAGATCACGGTTACCAATCCCAACGCTTTTGATGTGGCGGGTGTGAATGTGACCGATGCGATCGACAACGGCGGAACCTGCACGGTGACGGGCGGAACGAATGTGACGGTTCCAGCCAACAACTCCGTCCAATTGGGCTATGCCTGTTCCTATGCGGCAGCGCCGTCTGCTGCGGCGGGTACGAATACCGCCACGGTTACGTGGAACAAGGACACGTATTACACGCCCAATGGAACAGCCAATGGGACGGCGAACATCGACTTCAGTGCGGTGACCCCGGCAGCGACCAACAAGGTCATCACGGTGGTGGATGACAAGACCGATCCGCTCAATCCGGTGACGTTGGGAACCTGGAACTGGGCGGATGGTGAGCATATTTTCGAATATGCATTATCAAAGACAGGCGTAGCCGGGAAATGCACCGATTACACCAACACCGCAGTCATTACGGAAACAAAACAATCTGATACACAGAAGGTGACGGTGTGCGTGGGCAAAGACCTGACGGTGAGCAAGACCGCCGTGGGCTCGTACGACCGCACCTACCTGTGGAAGATCACCAAGGACGCGGACAAGACGCTGGTGAAGATCGCGGAGGGCGGCACAGCGACCTTCAGCTACAGCGTGG
>JBDKTF010000030.1:0-3601 GCA_039680295.1 Anaerolineaceae bacterium | reverse complement strand
ACGTATACACACCGGGCGTCAGGTTTGCCAGTTTACCCAGGTACGTTCCCCAATACACGCCGAGGATGGCAAAAATAATCATCCCAATTAAACGAAAAATGAATTCGACACTCATCCTTGGACTCCTATGTTAAAGAACAAAATAATGATGAATAAAATAATTCCAGATGTGCATTAAAGCATAGCACATCGATCCGGACGAGTCAATTGAACCGATGAGGCATGAAACACACTGCATGCTGGAGGATGCCATTCACGGTTGAAATTCAATCGCACGACCGATTGAACTTATTATCCCCTAAGCAGGTAAAAATCTCATTAGAATCGACAACTTTCCCAAAAGTTGAGAAAGAACAACCCGGGAAAGAATATCTCGACAAAAAGCGCTAGGCAGCCGTTCTGTCAGAGACTTCTTTCATGATGACGGCGCTGATAAACGCGCGGTTTAACAGCACGATGGGGCATTCGATCACCAGGTTGGATGACTGCAACGCCGTGATGGTGGCTTTGAAAATCGGGAAAAACTCTGGCATATCCACCGCCATCAGGCTGGCAATATCCAGCCTGCCCGCCCATTGGATCACACCCTGAATCTCGTACATATCTGTGGTGATGAGAACGGAATAATCGGTAAGCGGGGCAAAGCCGAGCCGCGGAAACGCCTGCGGACCAACATCTTCGCGGCGGGAAACACAGACAGCCACCACATGCCGTTTGACCAGACGGGTAACTTCGACCGGTTCCATCCCCTGCTCCGGTGCTGTCAGCCGCGCCATCTGCCCCTGAATCACATCGGCGCAGACAGACGATTGATCATTCATCAATGTGAGCAATCCCGAAGAAGGTATGTATACCTTGCCCATCAGGCGAAAACTGTTGGTCAGAAAATCTGCAACGACCGGGCGCTGTGTTAATCCCTGCAATCCCATGAATACCCCCGCGACGATACTGTAATGCCAAGGTGATTGGAATAATCTGGTTCAACGGACCCATCGAAACCTTCCCCACTCGATGGGTCCGTGAAATTGGAATCAAAAATATTACGAATGCAGTCCAGCCGATTTGCTGGAACCTCCCCGGCGCCGCGTGGTGCGGCGTTTGGGTGTGGCTTTGCCTGCATTGGGGGTCAGCAACAGGTTCAGGCGCACCAGCGCCTGATTGTCGTACAGTCGACGACCGCAAACATCACAAATCCATGCCGGAAAGTTGGGAACCGTGATCAGGTCGTCTCCCAGCCAGGTGAAATAAGTCAGATAATGCTTGCGCATCTGACCCGCCTGACATTCCGTGCAAGGGATGGTTACTTCAAGACCTTCTGTCATACTGCTAATTTTCCTGCGTTTTCTGTTCCTGCATGATTTTCACACCCGAACTGGAACCCAGACGGGTCGCGCCCGCCCGGATCATCGCCAGAGCGTTGGCGTATGTACGCACGCCGCCCGAGGCTTTTACGCCCATGGTCAGACCCACCACAGAAGACATCAACGACACATCTTCCACAGTGGCGCCGCCAGGACCGAACCCGGTGGAGGTTTTGACAAAATCGGCGCCCGCCGCCTGGCAAAGCAGGCACGCGGTGACCCTCTCAGAACGGGTCAGCAGTGCAGTTTCAAGAATCACTTTGACGATGCCTTCCGCCAGGTGGGTCGTATCCACCACAGACTGGATATCATCCAGCACGCGCCCATATTCACCGGCTTTCATCAAACCCACCGGAATGACCATGTCGATTTCGGTGGCGCCGTGTTCGAGGCAATATTCCACCTCGGCGAGCTTGGTTTCGGTGGGCACCGCCCCCAGCGGGAACCCGACCACACTGCAAACCGCCACATCTGATCCGTGCAGGTGGCTGTTCACCAGAGGCACGTAAATCGGGTTCACACACACGGAAGCAAAATGATATTCTCGCGCCTCGGCGCATATTTTTTCAATTTGCTGCGGTGTGGCTTCGGGTTTCAGCAGCGTATGATCGATAAAACGCGCAAGCGAATCGCCCGGCTTGTACGCAACGGCGGGCGGTTCGGGTAAATTCTGTTCATAAGCTTCACTAATTTTCAATAAATCCTGAATGTCAATATTCACAACAATATCTCCTTAAGGTGCTGCCTGCACCTCTTGCGTATGGCTCAAGATACGCATCTGACTGGGAGGCCAATAGATCAGTAGCGCCTTCCCTACGACGTTTTTCATTGGAACAAACCCCCAACTATGCGAGTCAGAGGATTGATTGCGATTATCGCCCAAAACAAAAAGCGAATCTTCAGGCACTGTCCAGGTTCCGGCGTACATTGGCGCCTCGGCGATGTATGGTTCCGTCAATTCCTGACCATTGACCCGCACTTTGCCGTTGGCGATATCCACCTGGTCGCCCGGTGTGCCGATCACGCGCTTGATGTAATCTTCCTTGGGATCTCCTGGATAATGGAAAACGACAATATCACCCACCACCGGTTCACCGGTTCGGTATGCCAGACGGTTGAGCAGTAAAAACTCCCCCGCTTTGAGGGTGGGCTGCATGCTGATATTATCTACACGCACCCGGGCAGAAACAGCATTAATGGCGAAAAACAGAACCAACGCCAGCAGCACTGTTTCCAGGGTGTCGATGGCAAAACTGACACATCCCGACCGGTTCTTTTTCCGTTCTTCAATGTTTTCTTCGGGTTCAGGCAATATTTCCGTCCGGTATTCGTCCAAGAAATCCTCCAGAGGATTACAGTACCAAAAGTCGATAGATTATAAGTCGCCGCCACCTTCCGGGCAAGAGGTGACTCAGGGATCGGCGCGCTGAATCACCGCCGCGGACGCATGATGATGCGAATGGGGGTGCCGATGAAACTGTACTCCTTGCGGACGCAGTTCTCCAGATAGCGAATATAGCTGAAGTGGCTCAGCGAGGGATCGTTCACATAGATCAAGAAGGTCGGCGGATCGCTGCGCACTTGCGTGCCGTAATACATGCGCAGCGAACGACCCGCATGAGAAGGACCAGGATGAGCATCCTGCGCATCTTGTATGATGCGGTTCAATTGCGAAGTGGTCAGCCGCGCCAGACGTTCTTCCTGCACCCGCAGCGCCATGGTCATCACCTGATCCACACGCTGCCCGCTTTTGGCAGAGATGAACAAGATGGGCACGTAATCCATAAAGTTCAACTGTTGGCGAATACGTTTGGTATATTCAGTAAGGGTATAGGTGTCTTTTTCCACCAGATCCCATTTATTCACAATCACCACTGCGCTCTTCCAGGCTTCCAGAATATACCCGGCGATATGTGCATCCTGTGCGCTGATATCATCTACGGCGTCGAGCACCAGCAGCGACACGTCGGCGCGTTCGATGGCGCGCATGGAGCGTACGACACTGAACTTTTCCACGCCGGGTTCCACTTTTCCGCGGCGGCGGATTCCGGCAGTATCGATCAAGGTCACCGGCAAACCGTCAACAATCAGATGGGTATCAATTGCGTCCCGTGTGGTGCCTGCGATGGGGCTGACAATGGAGCGTTCTTCACCCGCCAGCCGGTTGAGCAGGCTGGATTTACCCACATTAGGTTTCCCCACAATGGCAATCTTGACTGAATCGTCTTCCTCGACTTCTG
>JBDKTF010000525.1:0-4694 GCA_039680295.1 Anaerolineaceae bacterium | reverse complement strand
AGTCCGCGCCAGCCAATTTCTTCTCCCGCGCCAGACAGTAGTCCCGAGATGACCCCAAAGACAGCCAGGTTGGCACAATAGATCAGGGTCTTCACAAGGGGTGATGCGCTGGAAGCGCTAAATACGGAGTTGATATGAGCCATCATCTCCGGGTTGGGCACCTGACCCAGCCCCGTGATCCAGGTCAAACCATACACCACCAGACAATAGAGGAGAGGGATAAAATATGCCAGCAACAGGTACTTGAACTTGCCAAGTTTCCAGCCCAGTCCGCGCAGCGTGTGTTCATAAATCAATTGCGTGATCATGCCCGAAATACCCGGCGACCACATCAACCCCAGGACCAATAGACCCCCATTGGTTTGCAGACTGCCAGCCCTGATAATCAGCACATAGAAAATTGCCGAAAGCACTAAGGTGATCCCCAGAAATGTGACGATCTTTTTAATTGATTTTGATTGCATAGAATGTCCTTTGCGATATTGAATTTCTATATATTTCTACGGGATTTGAGAACACAGGTTGCTGAAATTGCGTCACATTTTTCCCGTGGAAAATGTCATTTGGTCAGCGTACCTTTGATAAATGTGAATAATGAAACCCATCAAGATCGGAATTCAGTATCCTTAAAAAAACAGACCTGGTTTCCCAGGTCTTCAGCAAGTAGTGGACTGAAACTGCTTGAAAGGTTTCGTGTAGAGTCTCATGTTTATATCAGAAATTGCACCGGTTCAAATGGGATCGTCTTGGTTACCACCATAAGCTTTCGTCAGCGGTGAAGCGGCTTGATCCCCGGCGGAGCAGCCTGTTTAAAGGGATTCTTCCGGCGAAATTCGCACATCGGACACAGCGTTACTCCGCTGCGTTTGACCATCCGCGTGCCGCAGCGTTGGCATTTGGACAGTTCACCGCTTTGCAACGCGACCACATTAGATGGAAACGCCTCTTGATACACCGGTTCCTGATTGACCGTGATCGCTGCCGGGGCGCAGACCTGAACACACACCTCGCAGCCCATGCAAAGACGTGGTTCCAGCGCCAATGCAAAGCGAGTTTCAGACTCGTTGACATACAAACGCAGCGCATTGCTGGGACAGGCGCGAGCGCAGGCGCCGCAGGCTGTGCACGTATCCGCCACGGTCAGCGTGGCAAATTCAAGACCTTCCAGCGCCGTACGGTCAGCAGACTCGGGATCGCCAAGGCGAGAGACCGCGGCGGTCAGACGTAACCGGTCAGGATTGATATGCTGCTTTTCATCCATCACCCCTGGATTGAGTTCGCGCGCCAGAGCCGCCTTCGTCTGGAGGGCTGCCATGCGAAACAAATCGCGGCGGGTCATGGGTGGGGTCTTGGCTTGCAGCAGCGGACGCTCCACCGGTTGATCCAGATGGTCAACACAACGAATTTCTTTGGGTTTCTCCCACCCAGCCAGGAAACCCTGAGCCTTTTCAACCTGCTTTTGAATGGCTGGCTTCAGTGATTGCCAGGGACATTGCGCACAGGCATCTGTTCGTACCAGAATATGCTCCAAACCCAGGGCTGTCAGACCGGCATAAATTCCAACACCCAGGCTCGCCAGGCAGGTCTGAATTTGAACGGCTGTCGTTGCGGCGTCTGCGCCCGTCTGCGGCAGCGGATGCAAACCGCAGATGAGTTCCACAGAGGTGCCCTCGATGCGCGAGACGCAGGTATATAGATTGGAAGCCCGATCCTCTGCCTGGTAAGCTCCCACCGGGCAAACCGGAAGACATGCCATGCAAGACTTGCAGACTTCGGGATTCAACACGGGCGGTTTCCCGGGTTGAATGGCGCCTTCCGGGCAAATATCAAAACAGTTCGAACAATTTGAATTCTGATCCCGGGAATATAAACAACACCCGGAATCCAGATGGACCTGCGCCGGATCGATGGATGCAAACCGTTCGGCAGCATCAAACAGGTTCACATGACTTCCTTTTGCGGCATTTCAACGTTTAATTGACGGGCAATCGTCATTAATGCGCCCAGAGTTAAGCTCCCCAGACCGCGATAAAAATCGGTGCGGGCATTTTTCTGAACCAACTCCGACCAGGCTGGCGCCCAACGCAGCAGATGTTCGGATAAAAAGTCGCGCTGATTTTGCACCAGCCCGTCTGCGGATGCCTGATTTTGATTCTCAAGAGCGTTTAACGCCAGGGTTGCCAGATGCGCCAAAAAGCTCAATTCGACTCCGATGTGATCATCGGGCTCATTGTTCATGCGCTCAAACTGCAAGCCATAACGTGCGTACCAGTTACGCACCTGCAGAGTTTGTTCCTGAAAGATTAAACGACTTTTGCTAAAGTAGACCGATTCCCACACCGGCGCCAGAGGTTTTCCCACACCCGCAAACAGGTAAAACTTATCCTTTTGGATGGCGTCAAATTCTTCATTCGTCAGACCAGCCGTAAATTTCTTTGCCCACTGATCCAATATCTGGCGCCCGCGTTCGACATCTTCCTGCCCGGCTCCCAATGGGACCTCGGAAAATACATCATCGCGGATAAGCTGTTCCAACCATGCCCGGTCAGGATCTTCATACAAAGCGCGTCCCAACAAACCGCACAGAAGAACCTCACCCATTAAGAATTCCTGCATGTTTTCCATATCTTTATCCATCCAAAACCATCCTGTTAAATGTCTTTTTTATACTTGAAGATCTGGGGAGTAGTCCAATCAATTTTCAACTCCCGCAACACTTTTTCCCCGCTGCGAGTTTCAGCAATCTGGGTCGAGATGCCAATTTCAACCGCGGTCTTCTTCAGCCAGTTGATTTTGTTGATCGGAAATTCAAGGTATTTCCATTCGGTGTTCTCATCATAATCAGCAAAATCATGCTGGGCAAATATTTTCTTCACCCGGGGAACATCTTCTCCGAAAACCTTTGCGCTTCGGAAGAAGTAATCGTTCTCCGAAAATTGCAGCCACGATGGATGAGATGCCGTTTTATTTTGCTGATATACCTGACCGGTGTGTTTGTTTTCCAGCGAGCAGTAATGCACACCCATCTTCAAGCCAGCCTGAAGGGCAAAATCCACAAGCTGCAAACAGACCGTTTCGCTTTCTGCGATGGGCAGCCCGCCAGCGTACCAGTAATCATACAACACCCGGAAGGGTCGCGCCTTCACATGGTATCCCCGTTGGCGAAACTCATCCACATTGTTGAAGGGGAAACACAATTCCAGCAGATTGATGCCAAAAACGCCGATTTCGTCCAGACGCAGCAGAATGGACTTCATCTCATCCAGTGTGCCGGGTAAAATGGGCATTTCCACCATTACCCGCGGGATATACGCTTTCGCCAGCGCAATTCGCTCAAGCGTAAACTGCCGTCCCTTTTCCAAATCGTACATACGGATGCTGAAGCGAATTTCGTCCAACCCGGCTGTCTTCAATTGTTGAAGCGTTTCCTCGTCAATCTGGTCCCCGCTGGTATACAGACGCGTGGCAGCTTGCGGAAAATATTCTCGTGCGGCTTGAAAGAACCGGATCGTTTCGGATTTGAACAACAGCGGCTCACCACCGGTAAGCGCCAGTTGATCCATGGTTTGACCGCTGTCGTGAAGTTCCTTCAACTGCTTAACCACGTCGATCTTGTGTTCGCAGAAATAATCGTAGTTTTCCTGGTTCGGATTGAAGCAGAAAAAACAATTGCGATGGCATTTCAGTGAAACGAAAAATGTCGCACTGCCCACGCTGGTCTGGCAGGCTTCGCATCCCGGCGAAATGCGATTGACCACCACGCTCTTGGCGTCATTGCGCAGCACCGCCCCTTTACCTGCCATCCTTTGAGTCTCCTCCTGATAGATCTGCGCATCCTCTTCCGGCGCCAATTCAATCCCCATGGCGCTCACCTGGGAGAGAAAATCCTGATAGATATTCACATACTGCCGGGCATAATCACGAAAGACCGGATTCTGGATCGAAGCAAGGGTTCGCTCGTTGATTTCTTGAATCATTAATCTTTTACTTTCTTTCCAAATTGAGACAAATTCTTTTTCAGTCTGTCTGCGGCAAGATCATCTTCCCTGCATGGAAGATATGTACCGCTCAAAAAGGGACAGTTGGTGAATAAAAACCCCGGCTGGTTTTTATCCTCAAACTGCATCTTTTTGACATTCATTTGTCGATCTGGTCTTTCAAGTCATTTTAACAGGCATTGCCTGGGGAGGTTGACTCCCCAGGCAGTGATTACCGATAAATTAGAGCCCGATCCCAACCCGGGTGACGTAGAACAGGAAGCGTCCAAAGACTTCTGCCGCCAGCACCAGCACAAAGGCAGACCAGGCAAACGCGCCCAATTTCTGGATCCCCCCTGCCTGTTTGGCGCTCTGCAGCATCAGCACGCCAAACACGCCCGCGCCCAGGAATGCCAGCACCAGCCGCAGCACAAAGTAGATGTTGTACTCGCCGGTCATCAGTGCCACGGTGCTTGCCGCCGCGCCGCCCTGCGCGCCCAATGACGCCAGATAGAGCGGGATGACCACGAATTCCACACCCAATGCAACGATCGCCGCGACGGACAGCTTGCCCATCACATCGCGCACCAGATCCGCCTGGCAGTCCGCGCATTCAGGATCCTTGCGTTTGTTGATCAGGTAGTTGACGAACAGCGCCGCGCACAGGCTCAACGAACCCAGCAGCAGGCTGGTCGCGTAGAAGCTGACCGGGGTCGC